>DASVNS010000061.1:0-3067 GCA_036383735.1 Phenylobacterium sp.
GGGCCTCAAGACCATCGCCGAGCGCCTCGCCCACTACGCCGCCGTCGATGGCGACCAGACCCTCCAGCCCGCACCCCTGCTCACCCGTCTCGCCGCCAACGGCGAGACCTTCGCCACACGGCGGCCTTAGGGCGACGCGCCACCTTTCCATCCATTCCCAGGAGACCTTCGATGAGTGAAGCCGCCCAACAGGTGGGGCGCGTCCGTCAGGAGCGCCACGGCCACATCCTGAAGATCGTGATCGACAACCCCGGTAAGATGAACGCCTTCGGCCCCGAGATGATGGAAGAGCTGTCGGCGGCCCTCACCATGCTCGACCGGGATGACGACCTCTGGGTCGGCGTCCTCTGCGCGGAGGGCAAGCATTTCACCGCCGGCCTCGACATGCCGAAGTTCTTCGGTCCGACCGCGGTGAAGATGGATCGTCCGGCCGGGAACATCGATCCGTTCGGACTGGAGAACCGCTGCCGCAAGCCGATCGTCACGGCGATCCAAGGCGTCTGCTTCACCATCGGCATCGAGATCATGCTGGCCGGCGACATCGTGGTGTCGGCCGACGACGTCCGCCTGTGCCAGATGGAATCCAAGCGCGGGATCGCGCCGCTGGGCGGCGCCCACTTCCGCTATCTCACCCGCGCCGGGTGGGGCAACGCCATGTACCATCTGTTCCTCTGCGACGAGTTCAACGCCGCCGAGGCCTATCGCTGCGGCTTCGTCCAGGAGGTGGTGCCCGTCGGCCAGCAGGTGGCTCGCGCCATGGAGATCGCCGAGATCATCGCCAAGAACGCCCCCCTGGGCATCCAGGTGACCAAGGAAGCCGGGCTGAAGTTCATCGAGGCCGGCGAGCGCGCCGCGATCGACGTCATTCCGGAGATCCGCGGCCGGGTGCTCGACAGCGAGGACGCCAAGGAAGGCATCCAGTCCTTCGTGGAACGCCGCGCCGCGGTCTTCACGGGCCGCTGACAAGGCGACGCCCAGACGGGCGCCGCCCTGATCGATCCGAGCCGGACATCGGCCGGCCCGGATCGATCGTCGCTCTCTTTTGATCTGGGTCTCCCATGCCGAGCTACGCGCCGCCGATCGACGACTACCAGTTCCTGCTGCATGAGGTCCTGCGCGTGCAGACCCGCGGCGATATCGCGGGTTTCGCCGACCTGGACCCCGACCTGACCCGCCAGATCCTCGAAGGGGCAGGGGCCTACCTGACCGGAGTCTGGCAGCCGCTGAATCAAGTGGGGGACGCGGAGGGCTGCCGGCTCGAGAACGGCGTCGTGCGCACGCCCACCGGGTTCAAGGACGCCTATCGCAGCTATTGCGAGGCGGGCTGGAACCGGCTTAGCGCGCCGGAGGCCCATGGGGGCGCCGGGCTGCCGGGGGTGATCTCCCAGGCCGTCTACGAGATGACCTCGTCCTCCAACGCCTCGCTGGCCCATTATCCGGGCCTCACCAACGGCGCCTGTTCGAGCCTGAGCCTGACCGGCGCGCCGTGGATGCTGGAGCACATCGTGCCCCGGATGGTGAGCGGGGAGTGGGCCGGCACCATGTGCCTGACCGAACCGCATGCGGGCACCGACCTGAAGCTGATGTCGACCCGCGCCGTCGCCCAGCCGGACGGCTCCTACAAGATCACCGGCGCCAAGATCTTCATCTCCGGCGGCGACCACGACCTGACCGAGAACATCGTCCACCTGGTGCTGGCCAAGCTGCCCGACGCGGACGGTCGCTATTCGGACGACCTGGCCACCGTGACCCTGTTCATGGCGCCCAAGGTCATGATCGACCCCGAGACCGGCGCCCTGGGCGTGCGCAATGGGGTCCATGTCGGCGGCCTTGAGACGAAGATGGGACTGAAGGGCAGCGCCACCTGCGTGCTCAATTTCGACGACGCCGTCGGCTATCGCCTGGGCGCGACCAAGCCCGACGCCGCGCCGGGTTCGAAGTCCGCCGCCATGAGCGGCATGTTCCACATGATGAACCACGCGCGGCTCGGCACCGGGGTCGGCGCGATCGCGGCGGCCGAGGTCGCCTACCAGAACAGCGCGCTCTATGCGCAGGAGCGTCGCTCCGGCCGCGCGGCCACGGCCGCCAACCGCACCGAGGGCGCGGCCGATCCGATCATCGTCCATCCCGACGTGCGCCGCATGCTCCTGCAGCAGCGCGCCTTCGTCGAGGGCGCGCGGGCCGCCGCACTCTGGGTGGCCGAGCTTCTGCACGAGGAGCAAGCCGGCGCCGAGCCCTCACAGCGGGCCCGCGCCGCGGGGCTTGGCCAGCTGCTGACCCCGGTGATCAAGGCCTATTTCAGCGACCGGGCCTTCGAGGCGGCGAACGCCGCCGTCCAGGTCTATGGCGGTCACGGCTATATCCGCGAGAACGGCGTCGAACAGTTCGTCCGCGACGCCCGCATCTTCCAGCTCTACGAAGGCTCCAACGGCATCCAGGCTTTCGACCTGGTGGCCCGCAAGCTGCCGATGGCCGAGGGCCGCGCCGTCCAGGTCTTCCTGGAAGAGGTGGACTTCGTCGCCGCCAACGCGGCCGGACGCTCCCCGAAGCTCGCCGCCTATGCCGCGACCCTGCGGCGCGGGGCCGAGGCGATAGAGGACGTGGTCGCCTGGCTGAAGCAGACCGCGCCGGAGCGCGGCGAGACCCTCGGGGCCGCCTCCTACGATGTGCTGAATCTGTTCGGCGTGGTGCTGGTGGGCGCGATGTGGCTTCGCATGGCCGTGGTCGCCGAGACCCAGGCCGCAGCCGGCGAAGGCGATCCCGCCTTCCTGCAGCGCAAGCTGGTGCTCGCGCGCTATTGGTTCGAACGCGAAATGCCCGCCGTGGAGACCCTGCTACGCCGCGCCCAATCCGGCGCGGAGGGGCTCATGGCCCTGGCGGCCGAGGCCTTCTGACCCCTTTCCCCCATCACACCTCAACGACCCTTAGGACGAACAACATGACCGCTCCCAACCTCTTCGACCTCACGGGCAAGACCGCCCTGATCACCGGCGGCTCGCGGGGCCTTGGCCTGCAGATCGCCGAGGCCCTGGGCGAGGCCGGCGCGCGCCTGGTGATCTCCTCGCGC
>DASVNS010000062.1:0-5361 GCA_036383735.1 Phenylobacterium sp.
GAAGCCCGTGCCGCCGTAGGCCACGCGCGCCATGCCGTTCTCGACCTCGACGCTCTTGTCGGCGGTGGGCAGGAAGCGGACGACGTAGCCGATGGCGGCGGCCTGGAGGTCGGCCACATCCGCCTTGGCCGCGGCGCGGACCTTCTCCCAGTCGATCTTCTTCAGCGGGCAGACGGCGGCGATGACGTCCTTGTCGGCGTCCAGCAGGCGGAAGACGTTCTCCGGTTTGAAGCCGATGTCGGCGTCGATGTAGAGGATGTGGGTGGCCTGCGGATGGTCCAGGAACTGCGCCGCCAGCCGCGATCGGCCGCGGGTGATCAACGCCTCTCCGCCCATCATCTCGACGTGCAGCCCGACCCCACGCTCGCGACAGGCGTCCTGCAGCTTCAGCAGCGAACTGACGAAATGCAGGGTGAGCTGGCCACCGTAACAGGGCACGGCGAGGTAGATGTACGGCGGCGGGGCTTCGGACATGGCGTCGTTCATAAAGCCGGTCTCATCCCGCGTCGATCAGGTCGCGTCGATCACCCGCGGCGCGAACCTGCGGACGGCATACCTCGCCGCGCAGGCCAGGGTGACGCCCATCGCGTCCGCCGCCAGGTCGCGCAGGTCGCCATGCCGGCCGTAGGGCATGGCCGCCTGTGCGATCTCGATCAGGCCGCCATAGGCCAGGGCGAACGCCGGGATCGCGACCTGCCGCCGGGGGCCCAGCACAAAGCCGGTGACCGTCAGCACGAACCACGCGGCCAGGTGCTCGAAGCGGTCGCCCGTGCCCGGATCCGGCAGGGCCTCCATCGGCACGACGCAAAGGCCGAGGAGGATCAGGGCCGCCAGCGCATAGAGGCCGAGCCGCACGGGTCTGGGAAACCGGGAAGGAAGCATCACCCTTACTTGCACGTCCGCCGCTCGCTCTCTAGCGTCCGCCCGCTCAAGAACAGGCGGAGGAACGGTGCAGTGGCGGTCGAGGCGGTGATCTGGGATTTCGGTGGCGTGTTCACGACGTCGCCCTTCGAGGCTTTTACTCGTCTTGAGGTCGAACGCGGCCTGCCCAGGGACCTGGTGCGGCGGGTGAACTCGACCAATCCCGACAGCAACGCCTGGGCGCTCTTCGAGCGCAACGACATCGACGCGGCGCAGTTCGATACCCTGTTCCTCGAGGAATCCACCGCCCTCGGCCATCCGCTGCGCGGCGCCGACGTGCTGCCCCTGCTGAACGGCGCGCTGCGGCCGCGGATGGTGGCGGCGTTGAAGGCCTGCAAGCCGCATTTCAAGGTCGGCTGCATCACCAACAACATGGCCTCGATGCACAGCCCCGGTCAGGACGACGGCCAGCAGGACGCCGGCGCCATGGGCCAGGTGCTGCCGCTGTTCGACGCCATCATCGAGAGTTCGAAGGCGGGGGTCCGCAAGCCGGACCCCAAGATCTACCTGATGATGTGCGACCTGCTGGCCGTGAAGCCGGAGGCCTGCGTCTACCTCGACGACCTCGGGATCAACTGCAAGCCGGCGGCCGGGCTGGGCATGAAGGCCATCAAGGTGGTCGACGTGGATCAGACCCTGGCCGAACTGGAGGCGGCGACCGGCCTCACCTTCGGCGCCGGGCAGCCGGCTTGACCCGGCCCCCGAAGATCGGCGCCGACGCCGCCCTGGCCCGGCTCAGCGGCTGGACGAAGGCCGCCGGGGCTCGCGACGCGATCCAGAAGACCTACAAGTTCAAAAACTTCAATGAAGCCTTCGGCTTCATGGCGCGGGTGGCGCTGATGGCCGAGAAGCTCGACCATCACCCGGAGTGGTTCAATGTCTACAATCGCGTCGAGGTGCTTCTGGCGACCCACGACGTCGAGGGCGTGAGCGAACTGGACGTGCAGATGGCCACGTTCATGGATCAAACAGCAAAATCATAGGGAAGACAGAGACATGTCGGGACGGGTCGCAGGTAAGAAGGCCTTCATCACGGGCGGGGCGCAGGGGCTCGGCGCCGCGTTCGGCCACAAGCTGGCCGGCGAAGGCGCCAAGGTCACGCTGACGGACATCAACGCCGAGGGCGCGCGCGCCGTGGCGGCTGAGATCAACGCCGCCTACGGCGCCGGCACGGCGTTCGCCTTCCCCCACGACGTGACCAGCGAGGAGCAGTGGATCTTCGCGCTGGAAGAGGCCGACGCGGCCATGGGCGGGATCAGCGTCCTGGTGAACAACGCCGGGCTGAGCCGCGCGGGCAACGTCGAGGAGCTCAGCCTCGAGGACTGGAAGTTCGTGATGAGCGTCAACGTCGACTCGGTGTTCCTCGGCGCCAAGCACGGGATCAAGTACCTGCGCGAGAACCAGCCGGGCTCGATCATCAACATCTCGTCGATCGCCGGCGTGATCGCGGGTCACAACAACCCGGTCTACAACGCCTCGAAGGCCGCGGTCTGGCTGCTCAGCAAGAACATCGGCCTGCACTGCGCCAAGCAGAAGCTGAACGTGCGGTCGAACTCGATCCACCCGGCGTTCGTCGACACCCCGATTCTGGATCCGCTGCGCGAAGTGATCGGCAAGGAAGCCGCCGAGGCCAAGCTGGCCCGCCAGGTGCCGCTGGGCCGCATCGGCACGCCGGACGACATCGCCAATGCGGTGCTCTATCTCGCGTCCGACGAAAGCAGTTTCATGACCGGCGCAGAGATCCGCCTCGACGGCGGCATCAGCGCGATGTGAACGGACGGCTTGGGCCTGGGGCCCGTCGGCGTCCGTCTAGTTGACGATGATCGCCCCCAGGAGCAGGCGCGCCCCCGGACGGCCCAGGATGGCGTCGGTCTGCCGCTGCAGCGTCTGGCCGATGTAGTCGGCATTCGGCAGCGCGCCAGGGCCGAGGCCCGCGGCATAGGACTGGATCGTCTGGACATAGGCCGCGCGCAGCCGGGGCTGGGATTGCTCGGCCCGCTGGCGCAAGGCGGCGTCGGGCACGTCCAGCCCGCAGTCGACGGAAAGCACGCCGCGGCGGCCGGAGGCGCGGACCATCGTGCCGAGCAGGCTCTGGATCGGCAGGTACGAGCCGCCGCCGGACTTCTTCTTCTCGCCACCCTCCGCGTAGGCGACCGTGGGCAGGGCGGCCAGGGCAAGGGCGATGAACAGGCGGCGGTCCATTCCCCTGCTATCGCCGATCATGGTTAGCGGTCTCTTTACGCGGCGCAGCGAGAGTGCCCGCATATAGGCTGCCTGCGGAGCGCCCCTTGGGCCGATTTGCGCCGACTAACCTGGACCTCGACGGCAAGGTCATTCTCGTTACCGGCGGCACCGGCTCGTTCGGCCGCCGGTTCGTCGAGACCGTGCTCGATCGCGCCAAGCCGCGGAAGCTGATCGTCTATTCGCGCGACGAGCTGAAACAGAGCGAGATGCAGATCGATCTCGCCGAGCGGTTCGGACCGGAAAAGATGGCGCTCATGCGCTTCTTCCTCGGCGACGTGCGCGACCGCGAGCGGCTGTCGCTGGCGTTCCGCGGCGTCGACGTCGTGATCCACGCCGCCGCCCTGAAACAGGTGCCGGCGGCCGAGTACAATCCGTCCGAGTGTATCCACACCAACATCATGGGCGCCGAAAACGTGGTCCGCGCCTGCCTGGCCAATGGCGTGAAGAAGGTGGTGGCGCTGTCCACCGACAAGGCCTGCAACCCGATCAACCTCTACGGGGCCACCAAGCTGGCGTCGGACAAGACCTTCGTGGCGGCCAACAACCTGTCCGGCGACATCGGCACGCGCTTTTCGGTGGTGCGTTACGGCAACGTCGTCGGCTCGCGCGGCTCGGTGATCCCCTTCTTCCAGCGGCTGATCCAGCGGGGCGCCGCCGAGCTGCCGATCACCGACCCGCGGATGACCCGCTTCCTGATCACCCTGGAGGAGGGCGTCGATTTCGTGCTCTCGTCCCTGGACCGCATGCACGGCGGCGAGGTCTTCGTGCCCAAGATCGCGTCGATGAAGATCACCGACATCGCCCGCGTCATGGCCCCCGACCTGGCGACCAAGGTCATCGGCATCCGTCCGGGCGAGAAGCTGCACGAGATGATGATCAGCCAGGACGACGCCCGCAACACCGTCGATCTGGGCGACCGCTACGCCATCGAGCCGGCGTTCGTGGAATATACCCGCGAGCCCCTGGTCGGCGGCGGCCTGCCGGAAGAGTTCAGCTACGCCAGCGACACCAACGACGACTGGCTGGACGGCCCGGGCCTGCTGGCGATGCTGGACCAGGAAGCGCCGCGCCGCCGTCGGGCCGACGACTGAAGGGGGCGGACGACATGGCCGACGCCGTGCTGCCCTATGGCCGCCAGACCATCGAGGACGACGACATCGCCGCCGTCGCCGAGGCGCTGCGCGGTGATTTCCTGACCACCGGGCCTGCTGTGGAGGCCTTCGAGCGGGCCTTCTCGGAGGTCGTGGGCGCGCGCCATGCGGTGGCCTGCGCCAACGGCACCGCGGCGCTGCACCTGGCCATGCTGGCGCTGGAGGTGAAGCCGGGCGAGGCGGTGATCGCGCCCTCGATCACCTTTCTGGCGACCGCCAACTGCGCCCGCTACGTCGGCGCGGACGTGGTGTTCGCCGACGTGGATCCCGAGAGCGGGCTGATGACCCCGGCGACGCTGGCGGCGGCGATCGGACGCCTGCAGGGCCGCAAGCTGCGCGCCGTGCTCCCGGTGCACCTGCGCGGCGACGCCGCCGAGTTGCCGGCCCTGGCCGATCTCGCCGCGTCCGCCGGGGCGGTCCTGGTCGAGGATGCGCCCCACGCCATCGGAACGACGATGAAATTCGGCAATATGACTGAAACCGTCGGCGATGCGCGACATTCCGCCATGGCGACCTTCTCGTTCCACCCGGTGAAGACCATCGCCACCGGCGAGGGTGGAATGGTCACCACCAACGACGCCGCCCTGGCCGAGCGCCTGCGGGCGTTGCGCTCGCATGGCATGGTGCGGCCGGCGGGTGCGGATCCCTGGTGGTACGAGATGCCGGAGCCGGGCTTCAACTACCGCCTGCCCGACATCCTCTGCGCCCTGGGCCTGTCGCAGTTGCGGAAGCTGCCCCGCTTCGCCGCGCGCCGCCGCACGCTGGCCGCCGCCTACCATGAGGCCTTGGCGCCGCTCGCGCCGCTGGTCCGCCGGGCGGCCCGGCCGGCCTGGAGCGATCCGGTCCTGCACCTGATGACCGTGCTGATCGACTTCGAAGCCGCCGGCCGCTCGCGGCGCGACGTGGTCGAGGCGTTGAAGGCGCTGGGAGTCGGCAGCCAGGTCCACTACATCCCGGTGCACCGCCAGCCGTACTATCGCGAGCTCTACGGCGAGCTCCACCTGCCGGGCGCCGAGGCCTGGTACGCCCGCTGCCTGTCGCTGCC
>DASVNS010000063.1:0-7299 GCA_036383735.1 Phenylobacterium sp.
GCCGAGTTCGCCGCCTATTGCGGCGCGGAACACGCGATCGGGGTCGGCAACGGTCTGGACGCCCTGGTGCTGGCGCTGCGGGCGGCCGGGATCGGGTCGGGGGCGGAGGTGATCGTGCCCGCGCACACGTTCGCGGCGACCTGGCTCGCGGTCGAGGCCGTGGGCGCGCGACCCGTCCCCGTCGAGGTGGATCCCGGCGCCTATGTGCTGACCGCCGAGGCCATCGCCGCCGCCGTGACGCCGCGTACGACCGCGGTGATCCTGGTCTCGCTCTATGGCCATCCCCTCGACATGGCCCCGATCCTCGAGGTGGCGGCCCGCCACGGGCTGTTCGTGCTGGAGGACGCCGCGCAAAGCCATGGCGCACGCTCCCATGGAAGCCGCACGGGCGGCCTGGCGCACGCAACCGCCTTCAGCTTCTATCCGACGAAGAACCTGGGCGCTGTGGGCGACGCAGGCGCGGTGACCACCTCGGACGCGGCTCTGGCCGAGAAGGTCCGAATGCTCCGGAACTACGGCTCCCAGCGCAAGTACGTCCACGAGGTGGCGGGCGTGAACTCACGGTTGGACGAGCTGCAGGCCGCCTTTCTTCGGGCGCGGCTGGAGCGCCTGGACGAGGCCAACGACCGGCGGCGCGAACGCGCGGCCCGCTATGGGGACCGGCTGAAGGCGACCGACGGCGTCACCCTGCCGACCGAGGCGGCCTGGGCCCGGCATGTCTACCATCTCTATGTCGTGCGCACTCAGGACCGCTCGGCCCTGCAGGCCCGGCTGACGGCGGAGGGCGTCGAGACGCTGATCCACTATCCGACGCCATGTCACCTGCAGCCGGCTTTCGCCCACCTGGGCTACAAGCGCGGGGATTTCCCTGTGGCGGAAGCCCTGGCCGATGAGGTGTTGTCGCTCCCGCTGTGGCCGGGGCTGCCGCTGGACGACGTGGATCGCGTCGCGGCGATCGTCTCGCGGCCGTAGCCTCGGGTTCAAAGACGCGCCAGCAGCGCGGCGTTCAGCTCGTCGCGGCGGCGCCATAGGTCGCGGTACCAGTCGTGGCGCGACCGGATCTGGTCGGCGAACATCCGCGCGCCCTGGACATATTCCCAGGCGTTGCGGGCCATGCGGCGGCGAGCGCCGTCGTCGCGCAGGGCCTGGGTGAGCATCGGCGCCCACTCCTCGACCCGCGACGCGATCATGCCGTTCTTTCCGTGACGGATCACGCCGGCGTAGATCGTGGGCGAGGCGATGGTGAGCACGCCGCGCGCCGCGGCGTCGAGGAACTTGGCGTCGCTCTTGGCGGCGTTCTGCTCGTGGTCCTCGACCGGCGACAGGGAGATCGAGCAGGTCCCCATCAGCCTCAGATACTCCTCGTAGGGGAGCAGCGGATGGAAGCGCTTGCGGGCGGTCGGCAGGGCGTCGAACACCGCTTGATCGCCCACCACCACATATTCCACCCCGGGCAATGCGCTGATGGCGGGCGCCAACGCGCGGGCCACCTCCACCGCGTGGGGACCTCGCTGGACTGCGCCGTAGAACACCCGCTTCGGCAGGTTCTCCGGAAACTTCTCCAGGCTGAAGGCCGCGTTCGCGAACATCCGGGTCTCGGGATTCAGTTCGCGGAACAGGGTCTCGAGCAGCGGGGTCGACGTTTGCACCGCATGCGCGCACGAGAAGCGGATCCAGTCCGCCTCGACCACTTCACGGCCGTTGGTGCGGGCGGTGAGCAGGGGGTGGTCGTCGAACTCCATGACCGTGATCCAGCCCTTCTCGATGCGGTCGCGGATCCCCGCACGCCAGGCATCGACGTCCGGCGGCGGCGCCGGGCGCTGCAGCACCACGATCTTCGGAAAATTCACGGGCGCCGTCGGCAGCGTCGTCGGAGGGCGCTGATGCTGTACGAGCAGGTCCGGTTCCGAGCGCATCGCGATGGCCGGCAGTCGGGTGCGGATGTCCATCAGCGTCGGCGAGAACGTCAACATCGACAGCAGCATCCGCGGACGCCCGGCGCCGCGCCGCGCTACGACGGCGAGCGGGCGGGGCGTGGGCGCCGCGGCAAGATCGCCGGCCTGCCAAGCGAGCACGAGGTCCTGAACGCAGTCGTCGAAATAGCTCTCTGCGTCATCGACGGGCTGGAGGTGCAGGACCTCGAATCCGCGATCGACCAGCGCCTTCAGCAGGGCGCCCGCATCGACCGTACCGGCAGGTATCGCCGTTGCCAGCGCCTCCGCCTGGTCCAGCAGCGCGCGGGCGTCGCCCTGCGCGAGCAGATGGGCGAGATCGTCGGCGACCAGGACCTCGACCGGCGAAGCTGCGTCGGATTCCAGCAATATCTCGGTATGCGGGTTGCGCGCTTGGAGCGCATCGGCGAACGCCGGCCCGGCCGAGCCCAGGTAGCGGATCCGCCGCGCCGCCACCGGCGTGCGCGTGAGCACCGCCCGCTGGACGGCGTCCATCGTCTTTCGTTTCGCACTCTTGGCCGCGCCCATCGTCGTGGTCCCTAACCGCTTCGGGCGCAGGGGGAAACCGGGCGTGGCCACAATGGCGCCCCGTGTCGCCTGCCAGACTCACCAGGCGCATCCAAAGCGGCCATTGCCGCGTTTGTATCTGTCGGGCCGATGAGGACCGGCTCACGATGGAGGAGAGACATATGCGGACGATCGCCATGATCGCCGGCTTGGCAATTTCGGTGGCGGCCATGCCGGCCGCCTCGCAGGCGGCATGCCAGAAACGCACCAACGGCACCGTGATCGGCGCCCTGGGCGGGGCGCTAGTGGGCAGCGCCGTGGCCGGGCGCGGCGACCGTACGGAAGGCGCGCTGATCGGCGGCGCCGCGGGCGGACTGGTCGGCAACCAGGTCAGCAAGTGCCGGAACCGCAGCTATTCCAGCCGCAGCCACCAACCGGCGCGGACGTACGATCGCGCCGCGTACGACCGCCCGCGGGCGGCTCAGACCCAGACCTGCCGGATGGAGACCCGCGCCTACTACGACGCCTATGGCCAGCGGGTGTACCAGCCGACCCGTGTGTGCCGCTAAGCCATGCGCCGCACCCTGATCGTCGCGACCGCCTGCCTGGGTCTCGCCGCCTGCCAAGGCAGTGATCGCCGCCCGATGGCCGGCGTGTGCAAGCCGTTCCCGGCAACGGCGGCGCAACCCGTCGCCAACGATGGCGCGGCCGTGCTGGAGGACTGCCTTCACCGCTGGGGCTACACCCTGGCGCTGGGGCGCGACGACGCCGGCAGCGTGGCCGACGCCACCGTCGCGGCGTGCAATGGGCCGCTCAGCCGATGGAACCAGCAGACCCTGGGCATGGCGGCGGCCGAAGGGGCGCCGCAGGAGGCCCAGAGCCTGCTCACCGGCGAGACCACCAACCCCATCGCCCAGCATCGCAGCTTCGCGGCCGACCGGGCTCTGTTCTATGTGGCCCAGGCCCGCGCCGGATCCTGCAAGCCGCCGCCGCGGCGAGAGGGCGCGCCGATGACCAGTCCGGACACGTGACCTGCAGGCGCGCCGTACCCCCGGCGCGCCTCAGACACCCATCGGCCAACTCGGCCTGGATCGGGACAACCTATTGAGGCTCCACATCTAGGCGGCGAGCAGCTGGTCCAGCTTGCGGATATCGACGACCTCGGACGCGACGCCGCCTTCGAGCTTCATCACCTTGTTGCAGTAGAGCTTGAGCAAGGGCGCCTCGTGGGTGGCCAGCACCAGGATGCCCGCCCGTTCCACCAGCTTCAGCAGGCGCTTGTGCGCGATCTTCTGGAAGTCGGCGTCGCCCACGGCGATCCACTCGTCCATCAGCAGCACGTCGCATTCCACCGCCGTGGCGGCGGCGAAGGCCAGGCGGCCCTGCATGCCGGCGGAATAGGTCTTCACCGGCATAGACAGGAACGGACCCAACCCCGTGAAGGCGGCGATCTCGTCCATCCGCGCGTCGATGTCCTTGGACGAAAGGCCGCCGATCCGGCAGCGCAGGCGGATGTTCTCGTAGCCGGTCGCCGATGGGTCGATGCCCAGGCTGAGGTCCAGCAGCGAGGCGATGCGGCCGTGGACCTCGATCGACCCCTCGTCCGGTTCATAGGCGCCCGAGAGCGCCCGCAGGAGGGTGGTCTTGCCGGAGCCGTTGTGACCGATCAGGCCCAGCCGGTCGCCCGCCTGCAGGTTCAGGTTCAGGTTCGAGAGCGCCGTGACGTCGGTGATCCCGGCGTGGCGGCCGAGCGCGCCGCCGACGGCGACCGCGCGGGCCAGGGCCTTCTTCAGCGACTTGGCGTCGGCCCCATAGACCGGGAACCGGATCGTCAGGTCCTGGCAGGCGATCGAGGCCGCGGTCACAGGTAGTGCACCAGCCGCCGCCGCGTGCGCGCGAAGATCGCGAAGCTCGCCAACCAGCCGACGATCGCCATCGCCACCAGCACGACATAGCTGTGCGCCTGCACCGACTGCCCCAGCAGCGGCGCGCGGACCGCCTGCAACAGGTGGTAGAAGGGGTTGAGGTCGAGGAAGACCTGATGCTTGCCGAACCGGTCCGGCAGCCAGAACACCGGCGTCATGAAGATGGCGAACTGCATGATCGAGACGACGATCTGCGGAATGTCGCGGAACCGCGCCGAGGCGATGGCCGCCAGCAGCGACATCCAGCTGACGTTCAGCAGCATCAGCAGGATCCCCACCAGGGCCAGCGGCGCGTTCGCGACCTTCCAGTAGCCGTAGAAGACCAACATGCCGACGACGATCACCAGGTGGTGGCCCAGGTTGATCAGGTTGCGCAGGATCGTGCGCCACACGAAGGTGAACATCGGCAGGCTGGTCTGCGACAGCATCCCGGCCGCCGCGACGAAGGTCTCGCACCCTTCGTTGATCGTCCCGGTCATCACGCCGAAGAAGACGATCCCGAGCGCGACGTACGGCAGGAATTCGTTGAGCTTCAGGTGGAAGAGGCTGGCGTAGAGGAAACCGATCCCCAGGACCATCAGGCCCATCGACAGCGTGATCCAGAACGGCCCCAGCACCGAACCCCGATAGCGCGACGTCACGTCGTGCCAGGCGAGCGACCACGACAGGCCCAGCCGGCGGAAGGAGTTCACCAGGTCGCGCGACGCCATCTGGAACTGGAAGCGCAGGCCGCGCTGTCCGGTCCGCAGCATGTGGGTGGCGGTCTGCAATGGCCTCTCCCCGAAGAAGGGGCGGAGGTATCAGCCGGGGTTTGACGGCGCAAGGAACAGCACCGCGCCCACGCGCTTTGCCACGCCGCGGCCTTCCGTGTTAGCCCCGCTCCGTGCCCAGCGTCACGCCCGCCCCGCCGATCGAGAGACCGCCTCGCGATGTCGCAGCCCCGGCTTTGTCGCTGGAAGGCGCCGGTGTCTGGCTGGTGGTGCCCTGTTACAAGGTGACCGGCCACATCTTGCGGGTGATCCGCAAGACGCCGTCCTGGTTCGAGGGGATCGTCTGCGTGGACGACGCCTGCCCGGACAAGTCGGGCGATTTCATCGAGGCCAACAGCACCGATCCCCGGGTCGTGGTCGTCCGGTTGGCCAGGAACCAGGGGGTCGGCGGCGCCGTGCTCGCGGGCTATGCCGAGGCGGCCCGGCGCGGCGCGCGCGTCATGGTCAAGGTCGACGGCGACGACCAGATGGACCTGGGCTATGCCGCCCAGCTCGTGGCGCCCATCCTCCTGGGCGAGGCCGACTACGCCAAGGGCAACCGGTTCACCTCGATCAGCCACCTGACGACGATGCCGACGGTGCGCGTGCTCGGAAACGCCGCGCTGAGCTTCGCCGCCAAGGTCTCGACCGGGTACTGGAACATCTTCGACCCGACCAACGGCTACACCGCGCTGGAGGCCAATGTGGCGCGGCTGGCGATGGAGAAGCGCGTCTCGCGGCGGTTTTTCTTCGAGACCGACCTCCTCTACCACCTGGGCACCCTCAGGGCGGTGGTCCGCGACGTGCCGATGCCGGCGCGCTACGCCGACGAGGTGTCGAACATCCGCATCGACGCCATCGTCGGCCCCTTCGCGCTGAAGCACCTGCGCAACTTCACCCAGCGGGTGGTGGGGCAATATTTCGTCCGCGACTTCAACGCCGCGAGCCTGGAGCTGCTGTTCGGCCTGTTCTTCCTGCTGTTCGGCCTGGGCTATGCATTGAGCTACCTGGCCAATCGTGCGCCGGGCCAGGCCGCCTCGGCCGGGGTCGTCATGCTCGCCGCCCTGCCGGTGATCCTCGGCGTGCAGTTCCTCTTGCAGGCGATGAACTTCGACGTGCTGAACGTGCCGAACCGGCCGATCCACCCCTACCTGAACGTCCTGCGCGAGCTGGAGACCGAGGAGGCGCAGCCGTGACCCCGAAGGACATGGCGCTCTGCAGCGTCTTCGCCGTGGCGTTGCCGATGGGCCAGATGCTGTTCAAGTGGGGCGCGGTCTACAACGAGCGCCTCTCCGGGCCTTTCCTGGCGCGGGTGATGGCCAACTATCCGCTGATGGGCGCCTTCGCCTGGTACGGCGTCACGGCGTTGCTCTGGTTCTATGTGCTGACGCGCGTGCCGTTGTCGGCGGCCTACGCCTTCTCGCTGATCGGGTCTTGCCTGGTGCCGCTGGCCGGATGGCTGGTGTTCAAGGAGCAGGCGACCTGGACGATGGCGCTGGGCTACCTCCTGATGATCGCGGGCCTCTTCCTCGTGGTGCGGCCCGCTTGACGTCCGCCGCCGCGTCGTCCGGAACGCTTGCGCGCTGGGCGCTGCGGCTTGTCCTGCTGGCCGCGTTTCTCCTGATGCTGCGGCTGAACCTGCCCGGCCACCTGACCGTCGACTCGGTGCTGGCGCTGCATGAGGGGCGGTTCGGGGTGCGCACCACCTGGAACCCGGCGTTCTTCGGCTGGCTGCTGGGGGTCCTGGACCGGATCCGGCCGGGCACGGAGCTGGCGGTCGGCTTGAGTGGCCTGCTGCTGTTCGGGGCCTGGGCGCTGCTGCCGGCGCTTCGGCCGCGGACGAGCTGGCTGGCGCCGGTGGTCGCCCTGGGCCTCGTCAGCCTGCCGCAGGTGATGATCTATCCCGGCATCGTGTGGAAGGACGTGCAGTTCGCCGCGGCCGCGGTGGCCGGCTTCGTCCTGCTGGCGTTCGCCGTCCGCGATCGGGCGCGAACCACGCCCTGGGTCAGTTTGATCCTCGCCGCCCTGCTGTTCGCCGCGGCAGGCCTGCTGCGCCAGAACGGCCTGATTCTGGCGCTGCCCGCGGCGCTGGCCATCGCCTGGGCCCGGTCCGGCCCGGCCGGCTGGCGGCGCAGCCTGGGCCTCGCGGGCGGCTGGCTGGCTGGC
>DASVNS010000064.1:0-8274 GCA_036383735.1 Phenylobacterium sp.
CTGCTGCACCTGGCGCAGGCGGGCCACATAGATCGGGCCGCTCGCCATCAGCACGCCCAGCGCGTCGGCCGTCACCCTGACCGGCGAGATCATCTCTCCGGAGATGCAAGGCGCCAATTCGGCCAGCAGCACCACCCAGGCGGCGACGAAGGGGATGTCCCCGCGGCGCACGTAAGGCATCAGGGCGTAGGCCAAGGTCGTGCCGACGTAGAACAGCAGCAGCCGGGCCATGAACGGTTCGGCCAGCTGGCTCAGCGATAGCGCCAGCATGGCTCCGCCGAGGACCGCGCCGATTGGCGTGTACAGGGCGCGGGGCAGGGCGAATGGCGCCTGCACAGAGTGGGATCGTCCTAGCATTTCACCGGACACGTTAAACGGCAGCGGTCACTTCACGCTTAATTTTCGTGGTTACGAGGGCGTGAGCGGCTTCGCGCTCCGCGTGCGTGTCGCTGCACCGCACGCTACGGCGGCGCGCCCTTGCGTCGGGCGCGCCGACAGGCTTTCAGAGGTTAATGGACCGATCGTTCCTGGACCTCCGGGCAACCCACAACCCTCATCGCTGGTATCTCCCGGTGGACCCGTCGATCTGCGTGGGCCCGCCGGATGGCCTCTTCATGTTCGGCGGCGTCGGTCTGGCGTCGGCGGTGTCGGCGCTGGAGCGCACCACGGGACGTCCGCTGATCTGGGCGACGGCGCAGTACCTGGGTTTCGCAAGACCGGGCAGTGTCGTGGACATCGACGTCTGGACCCCCGTCGAGGGCAAGTACAACACCCAGGCGAAGACCAAGGGCCACGTCGCCGACAAGGAGATCATCTCGGTGAGCGCCGCGCTCGGCGCGCGTCCCAGCGAGCTTTCGGGCCAGTGGGTCGTGCGGCCGCAGGTTCCGCCGCCGGAGGACTGCGAGGCCAGTTCCCACTGGCGCACGACCACCAACGGCCTCCACAGCCGGATGGAGGTGCGGCTCGCCAGGGGTCAGTTGGGCTCGGTGCGGGTCGGCAATCCGGAACTCGATGGCCGCACCCAGCTCTGGGCCAGGTCGCGGGAGGGGTTCGCCATCGACGCCAGCATGCTGGCGATCATCGCCGATTTCGCACCACAGGGAATCGCTGGGGCGCTGGGCAAGACCGCGGGCGGCAACAGCCTCGACAACACCCTGCGCATCCGCCGGATCGTGCCCACGGAGTGGGTGCTGTGCGATCTCCAGATCAGCGGCGTCTACGGGGGCTTCGGGCACGGCGAGATGCACCTCTACGCGCAGGACGGTGAGCTGATGGCGACGGCCAGCCAGTCGCTGATCGTGCGGATCCGGGGGAGCGCTGCGGATCGCTGAGCGCTGCCGCTTTGCAGCAACCTGTCGATGGCGCCGCGCCCGCCTTGGCGCATTTGGAACCATCCGGCCTATGACGAAGCTGTAAGCATCGCGGCCCAGCACAGCGGGTGTATGGAGGCGCAAGCAGGTGCGGCCGAGTCCGCGCCGAGGGAGTGTCGTTCGCATGATCGTTCGCCTGTCCTGGTTGGCCGCGGCCTCATCCGCGGCCCTGCTGTCCGCGTGCGCGACCACAGCGCCTCCGCCCCCGCCTGCGGCCGCGGTCCAGCCTGCGGCCCCGCCCGCGCCGCGGGCGCAAGTCGGGACCTTCGGCTTCGACGTCTCCGGCATGGACACCAGCATCGCGCCCGGCGACGACTTCTTTCGCTACGGCGTCGGCCAGTGGGTGGATCGCACCGAGATCCCGGCGGACCGATCCAACCTGACCAGCTTCGCGATCATCAGCGAAGCGGCCGCCCAGCGCACCCGGGCGATCATCGAGGACGCCGCCAAAGCCAATGCGCCCGAGGGCTCCGAGGCGCGCAAGATCGGCGACGTCTTCGCCAGCTTCATGGACGCGGCGCGGATCGACGAACTGGGCGCGGCGCCGCTGAAACCCGAGCTGGACGCCGTCGCCGCCATCCGGACCCGCAGGGACCTGTCGCGAACGCTGGGCGGCAGCGTCCGCGCCGACACCGACGCCCTGAACGCGACGAACTTCCATACCGACCGGATCTTCGGGATCTGGATCGCCGAGGACCTGAACGACACCTCCATCTACCGGCCCTACATCATGCAGGGCGGGCTCGGCATGCCCGACCGCGAGTACTACCTTGGCGACAGCCCCCGTTACGCGGAGCTGCGGGCCAAGTACCTGGCCCACATCGCTGCGATGCTGAAGCTGGCCGGCTATGGCGATGTGGACGTGCGGGCCAGGCGCGTGATGGCGCTGGAGACGGCGATCGCCAAGGCGCACGTCACGGTGGACCAAAGCTCCGACGTGACGAAGTCCAACACCGTCTGGACCCGCGCCGAGCTGCCGAAGAAGGCGCCGGGGATCGATTGGGACGCCTTCCTGGCGGCTGCCGGCATGGCCGACCAGCAACGCTTCGGCGCCTGGCAGTCCAGCGCCATCTCCGGCATCGCGAAGCTGGTGGGAAGCCAGCCGATCCAGTCGTGGCAGGACTATCTGGCTTTCCATGCGGTCGAGCGCGGCGCGCCGCTGCTGTCGAAACCGTTCGTCGACGAGCACTTCGCTTTCAACGGGCAGGCGCTCTCCGGAACACCCCAGTTGCGCGATCGGTGGAAGCGCGGGGTCGACTTCACCTCGGATGCGCTGGGCGAGGCGATCGGCAAGCTCTACGTCGAGCGTCACTTCCCGCCGCAAGCCAAGGCGCAGGCGCAGGAAATGGCCGAGAACGTCCTGAAGGCGTTCGGTCAGCGCATCGACCGCGTCGACTGGATGACGCCGGAAACCAAGGCGCGCGCCAAGGCCAAGCTGGCGAACTTCCGCGTCTATGTGGGCTATCCGGACCGCTGGCGCGACTACTCCGACCTGTCGATCGTCCCCGGCGACGCCTATGGCAACTGGAGCCGGGCGGACCTGTTCGAGTACCATCGCAACCTAGCCAAGCTGGGCAAGCCGGTGGACCGCACCGAGTGGTTCATGAGCCCGCAGACGGTGAACGCGTTGTTCGCGCCCAGCCAGAACTCGATCATCTTCCCCGCGGCGATCCTGGAGCCGACCTTCTTCGATCCGAACGCGGACCCTGCGGTGAACTATGGGGCGATCGGCGGGGTGATCGGACACGAGGTCAGCCACGGGTTCGACGACACCGGGGCGCTCTTCGACGAGAAGGGCAACCTTGCGAACTGGTGGACGCCGGAGGACATGGCCCGCTTCAAGGCCGAGACCAAGCGGCTGGCCGATCAGTACAGCGCCTATGAGCCGCTGCCGGGGGTGCGCATCGACGGCGAACAGGTGCTGGGCGAGAACATCGCCGACGTGGCGGGGTTGGCGACGGCATACGACGCCTACCGCCTGTCGTTGAACGGGGCGCCGCCGCCTGTCATCGACGGCTTCACGGCCGACCAGCGCTTCTTCCTGGCCTGGGCGCAGAACTACCGCGCCAAATATCGTGAGCCGGCGCTGCGGCGGGTCGTGGTCACCGACGTGCATTCGCCGGGACCGTGGCGGGCGCTGACGGTCCGCAACCTGGATGCCTGGTATCCGGCGTTCGACGTGAAGCCTGGGCAGAAGCTGTACCTGGCGCCCGCCGACCGCGCGAAGGTCTGGTAGGCAGGCTTGCCGGTCGTCATCCGCATCACCGACGCCGGCGATCCGCGGCTGGAACCCTATCGCGCCGTCCGCGAGCGCGACCTCGTGGGCCGCGACGGCCTGTTCATCGCGGAAGGCCGGGTGGTTCTCGAGAAGGCGGTGGCGGCCATCCCGGACGCCATCGCTTCCGTCCTGGTGGCCGAGCACCGGCTCGCGAGCCTGAGCGAGGTGGTGGCCAAGCTGCCGGCGGACACCCCGGTCTATGCGGCCGGGCAGGCGGCGATGGACGAGGCGGTGGGCTTTCCGATTCACCGCGGCATCCTGGCGGTGGGGCGTAGTCCCGCGCGCGACCCGGCGGCCCTGCTGGCCGGCTTGCCACCGAACGCCCTGGTGGTCGGGCTGGTCGGCATCGCCAACCACGACAACATGGGAGGCGTGTTCCGCAACGCCGCGGCGTTTGGCGCCGACGCGGTCCTCCTGGACGACACCTGCTGCGATCCCCTCTACCGCAAGGCGATCCGGGTCAGCGTCGGTGCTGTGCTGACGACGCCCTTTGCCCGCGTTGGCGACGCAGCGGCCCTGGTGGCGCGCCTGGATCAGGCGGGGTTCGAGACGGTCTCGCTGTCTCCGGGCGGCGCGGCCGAGCTTGGCGAGCTTAACCCTGGGCCGCGGATGGCGGCGCTGTTCGGCGCCGAGGGGCCCGGGTTGCCGGATGCGATCCTGTCCCGCACCCGACCGCTGCGGATCGCCATGGCTGGTGGTTTCGACTCGCTCAATGTCGCGACAACGAGCGGAATTGTGCTTCATCACCTCGCAGCTCGGCGAAGTATGGCGGCTTAAAGAGGCGCTTAACGCAAACCGCCGATGCTCCGGCAGGGATCATCGCTGAAGGTGGCCCGGAGGGGACGGGATGGGGCCGCAACTGGGGCGAGACGTAGCAACGCCGATCGACCTGGAATCCTCCAGCGCGGTGTTCGACCGCGCGACGCGGCTGGCCCGAGCCCTTTTCGGAAACGTCCAAAGCAAGGTGACCCTGAAGCTCGAGAGCGGCTTCTGGCGCAGCCGAAGCAATGAGACCGTCGCCGACGCCGCCTCCATCCGCGAAGTCATGCGTCGCGGCGAGGTGGTCTGGTGCGAGGATTGTGCGAACGATCCCATCCTCCGGCACGAACCTACCGTGACCGCCGCCCCCCACGTCCGCTTCTATGCCGGGGCGCCTATCCGGCTGGCCGACGGTTCGTCTCCCGGCGCGCTTTCGGTCATAGGGCTGGAGCCGCGGCCCTACGACGCCAAGCTGGCGCGGCGGCTGCAGGACCTGGCCGACTTCGTGGCCGACGAGTGGGCGCGCGTGAACGCGGCCCGCGCCCAGGCCGGCGCCGAGCGCACGATGTCCTCCATCGTGAAGGCCATGCCGGTTTCGGTGGTGGTGACCGACCGCGACGCGCGAGTCCAATACGCAAGCCCCGCCTGGATCAACGCGCGCGAGCTCAACGGCGTGGAGGTGATTGGCAAGACCCTGTTCGAATTGCGTCCCGACATCTTCGAACAGTGGCGGCAAGGTATCTTCAATTGCATGGACGGCCACACCCGGTCGTTGGAACGGGTCCCGTTCCTCTCTCGCGACGGCAGCCAGGTCTGGGCGAAGGTCGAGCTCGCCCCGTGGTGCGACATGGACGGGGAAGTCGGTGGGTTGATCATCAGCTCGTACGACATCACCGAGATCGTCGAGGCGCTGGATCGAACGGAGCGATCGGAGCAGAGGCTCAAGGTGGCGCTCGAACTGGCCGAGTTGCACGTCTACGAGTTGGACTATGCGCACGGAGAACTGGTGAAGGTCGGCGCTGACGATACCTTCTTCGAGCAACCGAACACCTACGAGGGGCTCGCCGAGGACATCTGGCGAACCATCGACGTGCGCGACAGGGCGCGCGTCATGGCCGAGTGGGAGCGACACCTGGAGGAAGGCACGCCCTACAGGCCCGAATATCGCATCGCCCGCACCGACGGCCAGGAAGTCTGGGCCTCGGGCACCGCCCGGATGATCGTGAACGAGGATGGCGAGCCGATCCGGGTCGTGGGCGCGCTAAGCAATATCACGAAGCGCAAGGCGGCCGAGCTGGCGCTGCTCCAGGCCAAGGACGAAGCGGAGGCCGCCAACCAGGCCAAGAGCGCCTTCCTGGCGACCATGAGCCATGAGATCCGCACGCCGCTGAACGGCGTGTTGGGCATGGCCCAGGCCATTGCTGCCGACGAAAGCCTTTCGACGGTCCAGCGTGAACGGATCGAGGTTATCCGCCATTCCGGCGAGAGCCTGCTCACCATCCTGAACGACGTGCTGGACCTGTCGAAGATCGAGGCCGGCAAGCTTGACCTGGAGACCGCCCACTTCGACATGGACGAGGTGGCCAAGTCCGTCCACGCCACCTTCCAGGCCGTGGCCGAGACCAAGGGGATCGACTTCGAGTTCTGCGTCGATAAGGCCGCCAAGGGCGTCTACGAAGGCGATCAGGTCCGCGTGCGCCAGATCCTCTGGAACCTCGTCTCCAACGCCCTCAAGTTCACCGAGAAGGGTGGCGTCAAGGTCCGCATCGGTCGGCGCGAGGACACCCTGTCGCTGACGGTGTTCGACTCGGGCATCGGGATGACCTCCTTCCAGCTGGCCGGCCTGTTCCGCAAGTTCGCCCAGGCCGACGCGTCCACGACGCGCAGGTTCGGCGGCACGGGCCTGGGCCTGGCCATCTGCCGCGAGCTGGCCGAAGCCATGGGCGGCAAGGTGAGCGCGACCAGCGCCCCTGGAATGGGCTCGACCTTCACCGCAGTTCTGCCGCTCAAGAAGATCCCACGCTCCGCTGTGGCGAAGCCGAAGAAGCCGCCACAGGCCAAGGCGCGACACGTCACGCTTGCCGACGCCCGGCCGCTGCGCGTGCTCGCTGCCGAGGACAACGCGACGAACCAACTCGTGCTCAAGACCCTGCTTGTCGCAATCGGGGTAGAGCCTGAGATGGTCGGCGACGGCCGCGCGGCCGTGGAGGCCTGGGAGCGCGAGGCCTGGGACGTGATCCTGATGGACGTTCAGATGCCGGTGATGGACGGCCCCATGGCGACGGCCACGATCCGAGCGCGCGAACACTCGGAGGGCCGCGTCCGCACGCCCATCATCGCGTTGACCGCGAACGCGATGCCGCACCAGGTGGCGGAATACCTGCAATCCGGCATGGACGCCTTCGTCGCCAAACCCATCGAAGCGCAACGCCTCTACGAGGCGCTGCAGAAAGCGGTCGATGGCGGAAACGACCTCGCCACCGTCGCCGCTTAGGACTTAGATCCCTGGGTCGAAGCCGACCTCCAGCCATCCGAAGATCGCCTCGGCGGCCTGTTCAGCGGTAAGTTCGGTCGTATCGATGCGGATCTCAGCGTGCTCGGGCGCCTCGTAGGGACTGTCGATGCCGGTGAAGTTCTTCAGCTCCCCGGCTCGCGCCTTTTTGTAGAGCCCCTTCACGTCACGCCTCTCGGCCTCGCCCAGCGGTGTGTCGACGAAGACCTCGACGAACTCGCCCTCACCAAGCAGCTCGCGCGCCATCCGGCGCTCGGCGCGGAAGGGCGAGATGAACGAGACCAGCACGATCAGCCCTGCGTCCAGCATCAGCCGGGAGACCTCGGCGACCCGGCGGATGTTCTCCACCCGGTCCTCGTCGGTGAAGCCGAGGTCGCGGTTCAGGCCATGGCGCACATTGTCGCCGTCCAGCAGATAGGTGTGGCGCCCTTCGGCGGCGAGGCGTCGCTCCAGCAGGTTGGCGATGGTCGACTTGCCCGACCCCGACAGCCCGGTGAACCAGACCACGCGCGGCTTCTGACCCTTGGCCGCGGCCCGACCGGCCTTGGAGATGTCGGTGGCCTGCCAGTGGATGTTCTGGCTGCGGCGAAGCGCGAAATGCAGCATCCCGGCGCCGACCGTGCGGTTCGACATCCGATCGATCAGGATGAACCCGCCCAGGTCCTTGTTCTCGACGTAGGGATCGAAGGCGATGGGAGCAGAGAGCGAGACGTTGCAGACACCGATCTCGTTGAGCTCCAGCCGGGTGGCGGCCAGCTTCTCGAGGGTGTTGACGTTCACCTTGTGCTTGGGCTCGGCGACCTGGGCCGACACGGTGCGCGCGCCCAGTTTCAGCAGGTAGGAGCGGCCCGGCAGCAACGGCTCGTCGTCGAACCAGACGATGGTGCTTTCGAACTGGTCGGCCACCTCGGGCGGCTGACCGGCCGCCGACAGCACGTCGCCGCGGCTGACGTCGATCTCGTCGGTAAGGGTGATGGTCACCGACTGGCCGGCTACCGCTTCGGGCAGGTCGCCGCGCAGCGTGACGATCCGCTCCACCGTGCTTTCGCGGCCGGAGGGGAGGGCCTTCACCTGGTCGCCGGGCCGGATGACGCCCGACGCCACCAGACCGGAGAAGCCGCGGAAGTCGAGGTTCGGGCGGTTCACCCACTGCACCGGCATGCGGAACGGCTTGGCCTGCAGGTCGTCCTCGATCGGCGCGTCTTCCAGCCACCGCATCAACGGCGGGCCGGAATACCAGGGGAGGTTGGCCGACGGCTCGGTGATGTTGTCGCCCTTCAGGGCGGACATCGGAATGGCGGTGAAATCCTTGAGCCCAATCTGGGCGGCGAACTCGCGGTAGTCGGCGAGGATCT
>DASVNS010000065.1:0-2372 GCA_036383735.1 Phenylobacterium sp.
GGGGCACGCCGCGGGTCGCAGGGCGCCTGCTGCGGCGGGTCCGCGACTTCGCCGCCGCGGACGGCGCCGCCTTGATCGACCGCAAGGCCGCCGCCTCCGCGCTCGCCCGGCTCGACGTCGACGAAATGGGCCTGGACGCCCTGGACCGCCGCTACCTGCGTGCGCTGATCGAGAACTACGCCGGCGGCCCGGCCGGGGTGGAAACCCTGGCCTATGCGATCGCCGAGGCGCGAGACGCGGTCGAGGACGTGATCGAGCCGTTCCTGCTGCAGCAGGGGTTCATCCAGCGCACCCCGCGCGGTCGCATGGCCTGCGCCAAGGCCTACGCCCACCTCGGTCTCATGGCGCCCAAGGGGGTCGGACAGTCGCCTGCCGGGGACCTGTTCGAATGAGCGGTCCGTCGTCCGGCTGGCTGGAAGGCCGCGAGCACGTGCTGCCCGTGCGCATCTATTACGAGGACACCGACTTCACCGGCGTCGTCTACCACGCGAACTACCTGCGCTACATGGAGCGCGGGCGGAGCGACTTCTTCCGCACGGTCGGCATCAGCCACACCGCGCTGCTCGAACTGTCGGAACCCACCGCCTTTACGATCACCCGCGTCGAGCTGGACTTCAGGCGGGCCGCGCGGGTGGACGACGCGCTGCTGGTCCGCACCGCGTTCGACGCCGTGAAGGGGCCGCGCCTGTTCGTCAGCCAGCGCATTCTTCGCGGCGACGAACTGATCGCCGAGGCCCAGGTCCAGGCTGCCTGCATCGACCTGAAAGGCCGCGCCCGGCGGCCGCCGGCCGGCATGGCCGACCTGCTGGCCCCCTATTTCACGCCATAAGTTCGACACCGACAGTCGCCAACCACGACTGGACACGACGAGGAGACAAGATGGACCCGGCCGCCGCCGTCACGCCCGAGAGTTTCGGCCTGTTTTCGATCTTCCTGCGCGCCGACTGGGTCGTGAAGCTGGTGATGATCGGCCTGGCGATCGCCTCGCTGTGGTCCTGGACGATCATCTTGGACAAGCTGTTCCGATTCTCCTCGCTGAACCGCGAGGCCGACCGGTTCGAGGACGAGGTTGCGTCCGGGCAAAGCCTCGAGGACGTGGCTGCCGGCGCCGGCGCTCAGCCAAAGCACGCCCTGCCGCGCATGCTGCAGGGCGCGCTCAAGGAGTGGCGGGAGGCGCGCAACAAGGGCCCGGCCAGCGAAGGCCAGGTCGCCTTCCTGATCCAGCGCATCGACCGCCACCTGGACGCCACCATCGCCCGCGAGAGCGCCCGCGTCGAAAACGGGCTCGGCCTGCTGGCCATCGTGGCGACCGCCTCGCCGTTCGTCGGCCTGTTCGGCACGGTGTGGGGGATCATGCGGTCCTTCCAGGCGATCGCGATCCAGAAGAACACGTCCCTGGCCATCGTCGCGCCGTCGATCGCCGAGGCGCTATTCGCCACCGCCATCGGGCTGGTCGCCGCCATCCCGGCCTATATCTTCTACAACGCCTTCTCCACGGCGGCGGGAAAGTACGCGGGGCGGCTGGAGAGCTTCGCCGACGACCTGTCGACCGCCATCCAGCGCCGGCTGGCGGAGCGCTGAGCCATGGCGCTGTCGGCCAACGACGCCTTCGCGGCAGGCGGCTCCAAGCGGCGGCGGCGATACGGCAAGGGTCGCCGCGGCGCCCTTTCCGAGATCAACGTCACGCCGCTGGTCGACGTGATGCTGGTGCTGCTGATCATCTTCATGATCTCGGCGCCGCTGCTGACGGCGGGCGTGCCGGTCGAGCTGCCGAAGACCGAGGCCGGGGCCATGCAGGACGTGCCGGACCCGGTCACCATCTCGATCCGTTCGGACGGCCGCATCTACGTGGCGGAGAACGAGGTCCCGTTCGCCAACCTTTCGCCGCGGCTGAAGGAGATGGCGACCGACGCCAAGCGGCCGATCTATGTCCGCGCCGACGGCAAGGCGAGCTATGAGGTCGTGGCTCGGGTCATGGCGTCGCTGTCCACCTCGGGCTTCAGCGCGATCAACCTGATCACCGAGACCGGCGGCCCCTCGTCCGGCGGGACCGACAAGGAGGGGGCCGCCCCGTGAGCCAGGCCCGGGCCAGGCGCATCGAGGTCTCTCCGGCGGCGCTGGGCTCCATCGGCCTGCACGTGGCCGTGGCCGCAGCCTTCATGATCTCCTGGGGCAGCCGTGACCTGAAGGTCGGCGCCGTGGTGCCGGTCACCATCGTGTCCAACGCGCCGGACGTGGACACCCGGCCCGCCGAGCAGGCCCCCGAGACGCAGGCCGCCGCCACCGAGCAGCCGGTCCCCGAGGCGCCGCCCGAACCCGTGCCGCCCCCGCCACGTGCAGGCCCAGGGAGCCCAGCGCCGCCGGAGAGACCT
>DASVNS010000066.1:0-2111 GCA_036383735.1 Phenylobacterium sp.
AGCCGGGCGAGGGCGGGCAACTGCCCGGCTTCAAGGTCACCGAACTGATCGCCAGGCTACGCCATGCGACGCCGGGGGTGATGCTGATCAGCCCGCCGCCGCACCACGACATATATTCGATCGAGGACCTGGCCCAGCTCATCTACGACCTGAAGCAGATCAACCCCGACGCGCGGGTGACGGTGAAGCTGGTCTCGATGACCGGGATCGGCGCCATCGCGGCCGGGGTGGCCAAGGCCAAGGCCGACGTGATCCTGATCTCGGGCAACGTCGGCGGCACGGGCGCCTCGCCCCAGACCTCGATCAAGCATGCGGGCGGCCCCTGGGAAATGGGCCTGTCCGAGGCCCATCAGGTGCTGACCCTCAACAACCTGCGCCACTTCGTGCGGCTGCGGGCCGATGGCGGCATCCGGACCGGCCGCGACGTGGTCATCGCCGCCATGCTGGGCGCCGAGGAGTTCGGGATCGGCACCGCCAGCCTGATCGCCATGGGCTGCATCATGGTGCGCCAGTGCCACTCCAACACCTGCCCGGTGGGGATCTGCACCCAGGACGAGGCCCTGCGCGCCAAGTTCACCGGCACGCCCGACAAGGTCATCAACCTCTTCACCTTCATCGCCGAGGAGGTGCGCGAGATCCTGGCGAAGCTGGGCGCGCGCGCTCTGCAGGACGTCGTGGGGCGCACCGAGCTGCTGATGCAGGTCAGCCGCGGCGGCGAGCACCTGGACGACCTCGACCTGAACCCGCTGCTGGTGAAGGCCGACCCGGGCCTCAACAAGCCGTACTGCACCGTCGTGGGCCGCAACGAGGTTCCCGACACCCTCGACGCCCAGATCATCAGGGACGCCGCGCCCCTGCTGGAGCGGGCCGAGAAGATGCAGCTCACCTACACCGTGCAGAACACCGCGCGGGCCATCGGCACGCGGACCTCGTCGCACATGGTGCGCACCTTCGGCATGGACGGGCTGCAGCCGGGCCACCTGACGGTCCAGCTCAAAGGCTCGGCCGGCCAGAGCCTGGGCGCCTTCGCGGTCCAGGGCTTGCGCCTGGAGGTGACCGGCGAGGCCAACGACTACGTGGGCAAGGGGCTGTCGGGCGCGACCATCGTGATCAAGCCTGCGCCGCATCTGGCGCAGCCGCACCGCAACGCCATCATCGGCAACACGGTGCTGTATGGCGCAACCTCGGGCCGGCTGTTCGCCGCCGGCCTCGCGGGCGAGCGGTTCGGCGTCCGCAACTCGGGCGCCGCCACGGTGATCGAGGGTTGCGGCGCCAACGGCCTCGAATACATGACCGGCGGCATGGCGGTGATCCTGGGGCCGGTGGGCTTCAATTTCGCGGCCGGCATGACCGGCGGCATGGCCTTCGTGTACGACGCGGGCGCCAACTTCCACCGCGCGCTCAACAGCGAGAGCGTGGTCACCTGCCGGGTGACCAGCCCCCACTGGCAGGGCGTGCTGAAGAAGCTGGTCGAGGAGCACCATCGGGAAACCGGCTCGGCCCTGGCCAACGACCTGCTCCACAACTGGGACCTGGCGCTCGAGCACTTCTGGCAGGTCTGCCCGAAGGAGATGGTCGGCCGCCTGGATCACGCTCTGGAAGCCGAACAGCGGGTGCACGAGCGGGCGTAAAATTCCGCCCCGCAGGGGTAGGGGGACCGCGAAGCGGTGGAGGGGGCTTCAGCGCCGGTCGAACGTTCTGAGCGGAAACCCCCTCACCGGCTGCGCCGGAGCTCCCCCGGCGGGGGAGCAACTGTCGGTCACGCCGACTCCGGCTCCGGCCCGACATACCGCGCCCTTGGCCGGATCAGCGAATCCGTCTGGCCCTGCTCGATCGCGTGGGCGATCCAGCCGGCGCACCTTGCCACCGAGAACAGGGCGAAAGGCGCGTCCCCTGGCAGTTTCAGCGCTTCGCAGCCGGCCATGAGCGCGAAGTCGATGCTTGGGTCGAGGCCGGTGATCGCCTTCACCGCCTCCTGTAGTCGCGCCAGTTCCGAGGGCGGGGCGAACCGTTCCAGCAGGGCGGCCGCTCTAGGATCCCCGTCCGGATAGAGGTTGTGGCCGAAGCCGGGCAGGGCACGATCGTCGGTGAGGCGGCTGGCGATGGCCTCG
>DASVNS010000067.1:0-5885 GCA_036383735.1 Phenylobacterium sp.
TTCTAGTCTACAGCCCCAAGCTGCTCTGCCTGACGCCGCCGGCCTTGCCCGGCGGCGTCTTCTTTTTCGGGGCGGCTTGGAGCGCGCGCACCGAGCGGTCGAATCCTGTTGCGACCGGGGCGGGTCGCCTACAGTTTGCCCCCGCATTGGAGACAGCTCCGGATGAGCCATGCCGTCGCCCCCCGCTCCCGCCGCTGGCGGCTGGGCGCCCACGTGTTCATGGCCCGGCCCCGCCTCAGCGCAGCCCTTGCGGCCGGCCTCATGGCGGGCCTCGCGGCCGCCCTGCTCGCGCCGCATCTCCAGCCGTCGTCTTGCGCCATCATCGGCTGGGACGCGTTCTGCGCCCTGTTCCTAGGCCTGACCCTGACCGCCATCGCCCGCCAGGGTCCCGAGGAGATCCGCGCGCACGCCGCCCAGCAGGACCAGGGCGGGGCGGTGATCCTGTTGCTGGTGCTGGCGGCCGGCGCGGCGAGCCTGGGGGCCGTGGGTCTCGAGCTCTCCCAGGCCCAGCACGACCATGGGCTCGAGAAGGCGCTCCGGGTCTCCGCCGCCTTCGCGACCGTGACCGGCTCATGGCTGGTCATGCAGCTGATCCTCGCGCTGCACTACGCGCACGAGTTCTACGCCGCCAATCCGCTGAGCGGCGAAGACGCCGGCGGCCTGGCGTTTCCTGGCGGCGAGGCGCCGGACTACTGGGACTTCCTGCACTTCTCGATCGTCATCGGCGTGGCGGCGCAGACGGCCGACGTCGCCTTCACCGACAAACGGCTGCGCAGGCTGGGTACGGCCCACAGCCTCATCGCCTTCGTGTTCAACACCCTGATCCTCGCGCTCACCATCAACCTCGTCGCCGGGTTGTTCGGCGGTACGTGAGGCAAGCCTGGCCCCTGCCCATCCGCTAACCACCGCGCGCTCATTTCCACGCATCCGGCAGGATTCCGACGCCGCGCGTCGCCTGCCCCCTCCCCGCTCGTCCGCCGATGTCGCTAGGCCATGGCCACGCACACCGGGTGACGAGGGGTAAGCATGGACACGGGACGGCCGGCGCCGACACGGCGGCAGTTGTTGAATGCGATCGGGTTGATGGGCGGAACCGCGGCCGTCTACCAGATGATGACCACCTTCGGGCACGCGGCCGAGACGCGGTTCCCCGGGCCTCCGAACCTGGCCGGCGCGCGCGCGGGCGCCAGCGTCATCGTCCTGGGCGCGGGGCTGGCCGGGATGCTGGCGGCCTACGAGCTTGAGAAGGCCGGCTACAAGGTCCAGATCCTTGAGTACCAGAACCGGCCCGGCGGCCGGAACTGGTCGCTGTACGGCGGCGACAAATACACCGAGATGGGCGGCGCGACCCAGAACGTGGGCTTCGCCAAGGGCAACTACCTGAACCCCGGGCCCTGGCGGATCCCGCACCACCACCGCACCCTGCTCCACTACTGCAAGGCGTTCGGCGTCGCGCTGGAGCCCTTCATCCAGTTCAACCACAACGCCTATGTCCATAACGTCGACGCGTTCGGCGGCACGCCGCAGCGGTTCCGGTCGGTGGCCGCGGATTTCGAGGGCAATGTCGCCGAGCTGCTGGGCAAGGCCATCGACCAGAAGGCCCTCGATACGAAGCTGACCCCCGAGGACTCCGACCGCCTCAAGGAGGCGCTGCGCAGCTGGGGCATGCTCGACCAGGATATGCGCTACGCCAAGAACCTGCGCTCCTCGAGCCATCGCGGCTTCGACCTGCCGCCCGGCGGCGGGGTGAACGGTGCGCCGCAGCCGTCCGACCTGCTGCCGTTCGACCAGGTGGTGCGGTCGGGCATCGCGGCGAACATGGCCTTCTTCATGAACGACGAGTTCCAGACCACCATGTTCCAGCCAGTGGGCGGCATGGGCAAGATCGGCGAAGGCTTCGCCAAACAGGTGGGCCATCTGGTCACCTACAACGCCAAGGTCACCAAGCTCTTCCAGGACAAGGGCGGCGTCTCGGTGACGTACACCGACACTGAGAAAGGGGCGGCGACCACCGCCAAGGCCGACTTCTGCGTCTGCACCATCCCGCTGTCGGTGCTGAGCCAGATCGAGACAAACCTCTCCGACAAGAAGCAGGCCGCCATCGCCGCAGTGCCCTATTCCAACTCGGTGAAGATCGGGCTCGAGATGCGCCGCCGGTTCTGGGAAGAGGACCAGGACATCTACGGCGGCCACTCGTTCACCAGCCAGGAGATCGGCCTGATCTCGTACCCGAACAACAACTTCTTCCAGGACGGGCCGGCGGTGTTGCTGGGCGCGTTCGGCGGCGGCGCGGGCGGCTATCGGCTGGGCGGCATGACCCCGGAACAGCGGATCGAGGCGGCCCTGGAGCAGGGCTCGGTCTTCCACCCGCAGCAGTACCGCAAGGAGTTCCTGAACGGAGCCTCGGTGGCCTGGAGCCGCGTGCCGTGGGTGATGGGCTGCTGCGCGCGCTGGAACGAAGACACCCGGCAGGAGCACTACCAGGCGCTGGTGGCGCTGGAGGACCGGATCGTGCTGGCCGGCGAGCACGCCTCGTACGTCGGCTGCTGGATGGAGGGGGCGCTGCTTTCTTCGCTGGACGCTATCTCCCGCCTGCACAAGCGCGCCCTGGAGGCCTGATCGTGACGCACCGTTTCCTGAGCACCCCGCTCCTCGGCGCCATCGCCCTCGCCGCAGCGATCGTCTCACCCGCCTTTGCCGACGAGCCCGGACCCGGCGGCAGCAAGCCGCCGGTGGCCAGGACCGGCGAGGAGGTCTACCGGACCTACTGCCAATCCTGCCACATGCCCGACGCCAAGGGCGCCAAAGGGGCCGGCGCCTTCCCGGCCCTGGCCGGCAACCCGCGGCTGGGGACCACCAGCTACGCGGCCTACGTCGTGGCCAACGGCAGGGGCGCCATGCCCTGGTTCAACGACACCTTGAGCAAGGACCAGGCCCAGGCCCTTCTGGGCTATCTCCGCACCCACTTCGGCAACAACTACAAGGCGCCGGTCACAGCCACGGACGTCGAGGCGTTCGGGCAACGGCCGATCCGGTAGAACGATTCCGCGGATCAGGCTTCAGCGGTCGAACTTCGTCGACAGCACCAGCGATGTGTTGGTCCGCTCGACGCCCTTCACGCCGCCGATCTCGTCGATGATCGCGTCCATGTCGGCCACGCCCGCGGCCTCCACGGTGGCGATCAGGTCGAAGGGGCCGCTGACGGACTGCAGCCGTCGCACGCCGGGCATCCGCTTGAGGGTCGAGGTCACCGCGGCGGCCTGTTTGGGTTCGACGGTCAGCATGACGAAGGCGTGCACCCGGCCGGCTTCGTAGGCGCCGGCCAGCCGCACCGCGTAGCCGGCGATGACCCCCGAGCGCTCCAGCTTGGCCAGGCGGCTCTGCACTGTGGTGCGGGAGAGGCCGAGCGCGCGGGCCAGCTCCGCGACCGGCGCACGGGCGTTGTCGCGCAGGCGGGCCAGCAGGTGTTCGTCCAGGTCATCCATCGGCGTTTCGCGTAATCCTCTCGGCGATACGATCAGAATAGCCCTGCATATCGCCAGGGCGCCAATTGATAGTGGCCGGGCTGCAGCCGATCCTGCTTCCACATTGAGGATGGACGAACGATGCGCAAGGTGGCCGTCGTCGGGGCAGGCAAGATCGGCGGCGCGGTCGCCGACCTGCTGGTGAGCTCGGGCGCCTACGAGGTTCTGGTGGTCGACCGGTCCGCCGCAGCCCTCGCGGAACTGGGCCGGCGTCCTGGCGTCACGACCGAGGCCCTAGCCATCGACGACGCCGAGACGCTGGCAGCCTGCGTCGCCGGACGCTTCGCCGTGGTGAACTGCTCGCCGTATCACCTGACCACCGTCGTCGCCCGGGCCGCGAAGTCGGCCGGCGCCCACTACCTGGACCTGACCGAGGACGTGGCCGCCAGCCGGATCGTCCGCGACCTGGCCCACGGCGCCCAGACCGCCTTCATCCCACAATGCGGACTGGCGCCGGGCTTCATCACCATCGCCGCCTGGGACCTGATCAAGCATTTCGACGAACTGCACGACGTGCGCCTGCGGGTGGGCGCCCTGCCCCGCTATCCCTCCAATGCGCTGAACTACAACCTCACCTGGTCGACGGACGGGGTGATCAACGAATACTGCGAGCCCTGCGAAGCGATCTCGGACGGCAAGCTGCGCGAGAGCCCGGCGCTGGAGGAATGCGAGGAGTTCTCGCTCGACGGCGTGACCTACGAGGCCTTCAACACCTCCGGCGGCCTGGGCACGCTCTGTCACACCCTCGACGGCCGGGTGCGGAACCTGAACTACAAGACCATCCGCTATCCCGGCCATGCGGCGATCATGAAGGCGCTGCTGAACGACCTGAACCTGCGCAACCGCCGCGACGTGCTGAAGGACATCCTGGAGAATTCGGTGCCGGCCACCATGCAGGACGTGGTGGTGGTGTTCGTCACCGTGTCCGGCATGAAGAACGGCCACCTGATGCAGGAGACCTACGTCAACAAGGTCTACGCCCAGCCGGTCGGCGGCCAGATGAAGAGCGCGATCCAGATCACCACCGCCGGCGCCATCTGCGCGGTGCTGGACATGTTGGCCGACGGCAGCCTGCCGACGCGCGGCTTCGTTCGGCAGGAGGACATTCCCCTGCAGGCTTTCCTGTCGAACCGCTTCGGGCGCTACTATGCGTCGGAAGAGATCGCCCCCTTTCGCGCCGCCGCCGAATAGCTCCGGAGTCGCCGCATGACCGTGCAAGCCAAGATCACCTCCGCCGCGGCGCAGGCCGCCGCCGTCCTGTCCCGGCTGGGCGTGCCGGATGGCCTGTGGACCGGCGGCGACCGGCCGGTGCGCTCGCCGGTCACCGGCGAGCTCATCGCCCACGCCCACGACACCCCGAAAGCCGGGGTCGCCGCCGCCGTGGAGGCCGCGCACACGGCGTTCCTCGCCTGGCGCGACGTCCCCGCGCCGCGCCGCGGGGAACTGGTGCGGCTGTTCGGTGAGGAGCTGCGCGCGGCCAAGGCCGACCTGGGCGCCCTGGTGACCCTCGAAGCCGGCAAGGTCACCTCGGAGTCCCTGGGCGAGGTCCAGGAGATGATCGACATCTGCGACTATGCCGTGGGCCTGTCGCGCCAGCTGTTCGGCCTGACGCTCGCCACCGAGCGGCCGGACCATCGGATGATGGAAACCTGGCACCCGCTGGGGGTGGTGGGCGTGATCTCCGCGTTCAACTTCCCGGTGGCCGTGTGGTCGTGGAACGCCGCCCTGGCGTTCGTCTGCGGCGACAGCGTCGTGTGGAAGCCGTCCGAGAAGACCCCGCTGACCGGGCTGGCCGTCCAGGCGCTGTTCGAACGGGCCTGCGCCAGGTTCGGCGACGTTCCGCCCGGGCTGTCGGCGGTGGTGATCGGGGGCCGAGAGGCGGGCGAGGCCCTGGTCGACCATCCGAAGGTTCCGCTGGTCAGCGCCACCGGCTCCACGGCCATGGGCCGCGCCCTCGCTCCGAAGCTGGCCCAGCGCTTCGCCCGCGCCCTGCTGGAGCTGGGCGGCAACAACGCCGCGATCATCGCCCCCACCGCCGACCTGGACCTGGCGCTGCGCGGCGTCGCCTTCGCGGCCATGGGCACCGCCGGCCAGCGCTGCACCACCCTGCGCCGTCTGTTCGTGCACGAGAGCCGGTACGACGCCTTCCTGCCCCGACTGAAGGCGGCGTACGCCTCGGTGAAGGTCGGCGACCCCCGCGAGCCGGGCATGCTCGTCGGGCCGCTGATCGACGGGCAGGGCTTCGCGCTGATGCAGCAGGCGCTCGCCGACGCCAGGACCGCAGGCGGCAAGATCAGCGGCGGCGAGCGCGTCGAGATGGGCGAGGCCTTCTACGCCCGCCCGGCCCTGGTCGAGATGGAC
>DASVNS010000068.1:0-2221 GCA_036383735.1 Phenylobacterium sp.
CTCGGCGGCCACCTGGGCGGCGCGGGTAGCCTCCGCCGCGGCGCGAGCGCGTTCCTCGCCGGCGCGACGTTCGGCTTCCTGCTGCGCTTGCTGGGCGCGAGCGGTTTCGATCACCCGCTGGCGAGCGGCGCGCTCTTCCGGCGAGAGGCCGTCATTCGGAGACGCCGGCGCACGCTGGCCTTGTTGCGGAGCGGCCGGGCGCGGCGGCTCGAAGACGCGGCGTTCGGCGTTCGACGGAGCGGCAAGATTGCCGGCGCCGGACCCGTGGGGTCGCGCCCGCTTGGTCTCGACGACCACCGTCTTCGTCCGGCCGTGGCTGAAGCTCTGCTTCACCGTGCCCGAGCTGACGGACCCACCGGTGCGGGGCTTCAGCGTGAGGGGCTTACGGCCGTTGTTGTTGTCTTCGCTCATTCGCTCGCTTTACTCAGCCCCGGGCGGATCCCGGTCGCACCATCTAAAATGTCGCCTGCCTCAAACGAGGAGAGGCGGAAAGCCTCATGGCTCCCGCTTCGCCTCGACAGGCTCCTCGCGCCAATCCTTAGGAAGGAGCGGACTGAATCCCTCCAGACGGCGGACGTCTTCGGCCCAACGTCCAGCGGCTCGCCCCGCAAGGAAGGCGGTGTGTATCACATTCTCCAGCCCTAAGGCCAAACCCAATTCGGCGGCGCTGAAGAGGCCGACCACGCCGGGGGCCGGGGAAGCTTTGCGAAGCTGGGCCATGATCTTGCGCCGTCCGTCGGGGGCGCCGTCGGAGGCTTCGATCAGCCAGGCCGCCTTTCCCGACGAGAGTGCGGAGGAAACTTTCTCGAATCCGGAGGTAAGGTCGCCGGAGCGGCGCGCAAGCCCAAGGCCCGACAAAAGCCGGGATCTGAGCAGGCTTTCCACCTGGTCCGCCAATTCGGCCGAGGCGGTGACCTTGGCCTTGGCGGCCCGGGCGAACAGGCCCTTTTTCGCCGCGGTGGTCACCGAGGCGCGATCCGCCGCCACCCACAGCCCGCGGCCCGGCAGCTTGCGCGCCAGGTCGGGAACCGCCTGGCCGTCTGGGCCCGTCACGAAGCGGATCAGCCGCGCCTCTCCCATGACCTCGCCCGAAACGATGTCGCGCCGCTCGCGCGATGCCTGGGCGAGGGTCCTGGGGGCGGCCAAATTTCGGTTGTCGATTGTCACGCTCCCTTCCTCCTCGATGGAGGAAGGGTCGGGGATGGTGGTGAGTGCAAGGCGCCGACCAGGATGGCGCTGCCGGGCGCAGCACCCGCGTCCATCAAATTGAGGTCAGCCGGGGGGCGCCCGAGCTGCAACCGCACAGCCTCGATGCAGGCCTCCACGTCGTCGATCACTTGGCGGTCGGTGAATCTCAAAACGGCGGAGCCTTCGCCTTCCAACCAGCATTGTCGTTCGAAGTCGCGCAAGACGACCTCGTCCAATCGCTCGTGAACCCCGCCGTCGACTTCGATCACCAGCTTGGCTCCATGCGCAGCGAAGTCGGCGAAGTAGCGCCCGATCGGCGCCTGACGGCGGAAGTTTGCGTTCAGCTTGCGCAACTCGCGCCAGAGCATCTTCTCGCTCCAGGTCATCCGCCGCCGAAGCCCTCTCGCGCGGCCCGTCGCGGCGGGTACATGATCGGAACGCTCGAAGTTCATCGGCCACGCTCCTCGTTCGAGGAGAGAACGAGGAGCGGTTCCCCACTCCGCAGCGCTTGAAGTCGGCGCCGACCTAGGCCTCTTCGCGACGTGTTGCGCACACCACCACCCAACCCTCCTCCATCGAGGAGGAGGGCTTGAGCGTATGACGCGGCGCTGTGCACGGAGAGGTCACCTCACCGGCCTTAAGCGTCGCGCGCTTCGCCGGCCATCTCGGCCTCGGCGAGCGCTTCGTCGCTGGGTTCGCCGCTGTCTTCGGCCACGACGTCCTCACCGGGCTGTTCTTCAGCCACGTCCTCTTCCGGCGGAGCCTCGACCCAGCCCATGACCACGCGGGCGCGCATGATGAGCAACTCGGCGTCGGCGGGCTCCAGGCTGAAGGTCTCGAGAATGCCCGGTTCGCGGACGCGCTCGCCGTTCTTGCTCTCGAACCAGCCGCTCAGGTCGTCCGGCACCAGGCCGGCCAGATCCTCGACCGTCTTCACGTCGCCCTGGCCCAGGGCCACGGCCATCGGCAGGGTGACGCCTTCGATCTCGAGCAGGCCGTCCTCGACGCCCAGCTCCTTGCGCTTGGCGTCGTA
>DASVNS010000069.1:0-6559 GCA_036383735.1 Phenylobacterium sp.
CGGTTATCACCTACCCGAAGAAGTTCATCTCTGACTCTGTGAGATATCCTCAGTCGTACTTCGGACCAGATATTTCGTGTTTGGCGGGGATCGGCGCGCAGCCGGATCAGCAACGCAGGTGTACCTGCGTCATCGGACTGCTCGACTACGTCGGCATCGTCGATAACAACTTCATCATCAAAGAACTTGGCCGAGTCGAGCACCAGTTCTCTGATTGTGCCTAGGTCAGCAGAAACCATGGCTGTCATCATATCTACCTGAAGACGCCCCGGACAGCCCTCATTCGGCCGCGTGGCGCGAGATGCCGATCTTGGGGGCCAGGTCGCCCTTGGCGTAGCGCTTGGCCATGTCCGACAGCGGCACGGCCTTGATCTTCGAGGCGTGGCCGGAGGTCCCGAACTCTTCGAAGCGCTGGACGCAGACCTTGCGCATGGCTTCCTTGGCGGGCTTCAGATAGCTGCGCGGGTCGAACTCGCCCGGCTTCTCCACGAACACCTGCCGGATCGCCGCGGTGATGGCCATGCGGTTGTCGGTGTCGATGTTGATCTTGCGCACGCCGTGCTTGATGCCGCGCTGGATCTCTTCCACCGGCACGCCCCAGGTCTGCGGCATCTCGCCGCCGTACTTGTTGATCACGTCCTGCAGGTCCTGGGGCACCGACGAGCTGCCATGCATCACCAGGTGGGTGTTGGGCAGGCGGCGATGGATCTCCTCGATCACGTTCATCGCCAGGACGGCGCCGTCCGGCTTGCGGGTGAACTTATAGGCGCCGTGGCTGGTGCCCATGGCGATGGCCAGCGCGTCGACCTCGGTGGCCTTCACGAATTCCACCGCCTGGTCGGGATCGGTCAGCAGCTGGTCGTGGTCCAGCTTACCCTCGAAACCGTGGCCGTCTTCCTTCTCGCCCATGCCGGTTTCCAGCGACCCCAGCACGCCCAGCTCGCCCTCGACCGAGGCGCCCACCCAATGGGCCATGTCGACCACGTTCCGGGTGACCTTGACGTTGTAGTCGTAGTCGGCGGGCGTCTTGCCGTCGGCCTTCAGCGAGCCGTCCATCATCACCGAGGTGAAGCCGAACTGGATCGCGGTGGCGCAGGTCGCTTCGCTGTTCCCGTGGTCCTGGTGCATGCAGATCGGGATGTGCGGATACATCTCGGCCAGGGCGTCGATCAGGTGCTTCAGCACGATGTCGTTGGCGTAGGAGCGCGCGCCGCGGCTGGCCTGGATGATCACCGGAGCGTCGACCGCGTCGGCCGCCTCCATGATCGCGAGGCCCTGCTCCATGTTGTTGATGTTGTAGGCGGGCACGCCGTAGCCGTGCTCCGCGGCGTGATCCAGCAGTTGCCTGAGCGTAATCCGAGCCATCAGTCCGTAAACCTCACTGTGCCTTACTGGGCCAACGCCGCCACGCCGGGCAGCTCTTTGCCCTCCATCCATTCAAGGAACGCGCCGCCGGCTGTCGAGACGAATGTGAAATCGCTGGCGACATTGGCCGCGTTCAGGGCCGCTACAGTATCACCACCGCCCGCGACTGCCACCAGCTTGCCCGATTTCGCCAGCTCGGCGGCGTGGCGCGCGGCCGCCATGGTGCCCTTGTCGAACGGCGGGATCTCGAAGACCCCCAACGGACCATTCCAGATCAGCGTCTTGGAATTGCCCATGGCGCGGCACAGGCGCTCCACCGTCTCCGGCCCCGCGTCCAGGATGCGTTCGTCGTCGTCGATGGAGCCCACGTCGCGGACGCGAGCGGGCGAGCCGGCCGCCATCTTCTCGGCGACCACGATGTCCAGCGGCAGGAAGAGCTTGCAGTTGTTCTGCCCGGCCAGGCGGATGATCTCGCGCGCGGTCTCGGCGAGTTCCTTCTCGCAGTAGGAGGCGCCGACGTCGTGGCCCTGGGCGTAGAGGAAGGTGTTGGCCATGCCGCCGCCGATCGCCAGCTTGTCCAGCTTGGTCACCAGGTGCTTCAGCAGGTCCAGCTTGGTGGAGACCTTTGAGCCGCCGACGATGCCCAGCACCGGCCGTTCCGGATTGCCCAGCGCCCGGTCCAGGGCGTCCAGCTCCAGCCGCATCTGCTCGCCCGCATAGGCCGGCAGGCGCTTGGCCAGGGCTTCGGTGGACGCGTGCGCCCGGTGCGCCGCCGAGAAAGCGTCGTTCACATAGAGGTCGCCGTTGGCCGCCAGCGCATCGGCGAACCCCCGCTCGTTCTGTTCCTCGCCGGCCTGGAAGCGGACGTTCTCCAGCAGCAGCACGCCGCCGGGCTGCAGCGCATTCACTGCGTCGCGCGCCTTGGGCCCGATGCAGTCTTCGGCGAAGGCCACCGGGCAACCGAGCACCCTGGCCAAGGGCTCGACGATGGGCGCCAGGCTCATCGAGGCCACGACCTTGCCCTTCGGCCGGTCGAAGTGGGCCAGCAGGATGACCTTCGCCCCGCCGGCGCGCAGCTTGTCCACGGTCGGTTTGGCGGCGCGCAACCGCGTGTCGTCGGAGACCGCTCCGTCCTCCATGGGGACGTTCAGGTCCACGCGCACCAGGGCGCGCCGGCCCTGGAGATCGGCGTCGTCGAGGGTGCGGAAAGCCATCTGAGCGGTCTTAGATCAGCGAGGCCATGTGGACGGCGGTGTCGCTCATCCGGGTCGAGAAGCCCCACTCGTTGTCGTACCAGCTCAGCACCCGGCCGAGGCCGCCGTCGACCATCTGGGTCTGGGGCAACGCCAGCGTCGAGGACGCCGGGTTATGGTTGAAGTCCATGGAGACCAGCGGCTCCTTGGTCACGGCCAGCACGCCCTTCAGCGGGCCGTTCGCGGCGGCCTCCATGGCGGCGTTGATCTCGTCCACCGTGACCTTGCGGCCCGGCACGAAGTTCAGGTCCACCACCGAGACGTTGGGGGTCGGCACGCGGATGGACGAGCCGTCCAGCTTGCCGGCCAGCGCCGGGATCACCAGGCCCAGGGCCTTGGCGGCGCCGGTCGAGGTCGGGATCATCGACATCGCCGCGGCGCGGCCGCGGTAGAGATCCTTGTGCAGGGTATCCAGGGTCGGCTGGTCGCCGGTGTAGGAGTGGATCGTGGTCATGTAGCCACGCTCGATCCCGCACAGCTCCTGCAGCACATGGGCCACCGGGGCCAGGCAGTTGGTGGTGCACGAGGCGTTGGAGATGATCAGGTCGTCCTTGGTCAGCGACGCGTGGTTCACGCCGTAGACGACGGTCTTGTCCACACCTTCGCCGGGGGCGGAGATGATCACGCGCCTGGCGCCGGCTTCCAGGTGGGCGGCCGCCTTGTCCTTGGCGGTGAAGATGCCGGTGCATTCCAGCGCGATGTCCACGCCCAGCGCCTTGTGCGGCAGCTTGGCCGGGTCGCGCTCGGCGGTGACCTTGATCGGCGCGTAGCCGGCGATCTCGATCGTGTCGCCGACGACCTTCACCTCGGCCGGGAAGCGGCCATGCACGCTGTCGTAGCGCAGCAGGTGGGCGTTGGTCTCGACCGGACCCAGGTCGTTGATGGCGACGACCTCGATGTCGCGGCGGCCATGTTCGACGATCGACCGCAGGACCAGGCGGCCGATGCGACCGAAACCGTTGATGGCGACGCGAACCGTCATGGGCCAAGCTCCGTGAATTTTTGTGTGGCGGGGTTCTTGGGGGCAGAACCCGCGAAGTCAACCCCCTGCCCTCTACGCGGGAACTTCGAGACAACGCCGAATCTACTTCAGGATGTCATCTTGTCTTCCGCTCTTGTAAGATGCATCATAATCGGCCGCGCGCCCGGACCGATGCACCGCGTCACCCGATGTGTGCAAACGCCGTGCGGCGCCCGGATTGTGCGGATTCACCTGCTCCCTTAAGAAAATGAAGGGGATCGGGCTTGATAGAGTGCCAGCATGCCCACGGACTCCCTCCCCTTTCCCGCCGACGCGATGTCGCTCGACAGCCAATCGTTCGCCGCCGCCGACGGCGCAGACGGCGCCACCGGTCAGTCCTACCTGAACGCCGACACCCGCGCCGGCACGACGGTGGACGGCAAGGAGAGCTTCACCATCGATCGGGCGGGCCTGCAGCTCACCGGCTTCGACCCGGTGACGATGGCGCCGGCGCCCGGCTGGGGCGGGATCGCCGGCCGGCCCTTCACCGTCACCTATGGCTTCCGGGCGAGCGCGCCGGTCGACATGCCCAGCGACACCGCCGGATTCCAGCGCTTCAACAGCCAGCAGATCCACCAGGCCGAACAGGCCCTGCAGGCCTGGGCCGACGTGGCCAACATCAGGTTCGTGCGCTCGGGCATCGGGGTGGAAGGCGAGGGCGCCTACTCCAACGACGCCGCCATCCTGTTCGGGAACTACAGCTCAGGCGAGAGCGGCTCGGCCGCCTTTGCCAATTTCCCCGGCAGCACCCTCTCGACCAGCGGCGCCGGCGACGTCTGGATCAACATCACGAGCGGCTCCAACAGCCTGCCCAACATGGGCAACTACGGCGGCCAGGTGCTCGTGCACGAGATCGGGCACACCATCGGCCTGAGGCACCCCGGTGACTACAATGCCGGCGACGATGGCTCCGCGGCGATCACCTACGCCGGCTCGGCCGAGTACTACGAGGATAGCCGCCAGTACTCGGTAATGAGCTACTTCTCGGAGAGCGAGACGGGCGCCAACTACGGCGGCCGCTACGCCGCGACGCCACAGCTCGACGACATCCGCGCCGCGCAGATCGAATACGGCGCGAACATCGGTACGCGCACCGGCGACACGACCTATGGCTTCAACTCCAACGCCGGGCGCGACTGGTTTGCGGCGACCAGCAGCTCCAGCCGCCTGATCTTCGCGGTGTGGGACGCCGGCGGGCGCGACACCTTCGATTTCTCAGGCTATTCGCAGAACCAGAAGATCGAGCTGCGCGAAGGGTTCTTTTCCAACGTCGGCGGCCTCACCGGCAACGTGGCGGTGGCCCAGGGCGCCCAGATCGAAAACGCCGTCGGCGGCTCGGGTTCCGACACCATCACCGGCAATGCCCTGGCCAACAGCCTCTCGGGCGGCGCCGGGTTCGACAGCATCTTCGCGGGCGCCGGCAACGACACCATCGATGGCGGCAGCGGGACCAGCTATCTGCGCGGCGAGGACGGGAACGACTCCATTGTCGGCGGGTCGGTCTTCGACGATCTCCAGGGCAACATGGGCAACGACACCGAGCGCGGCGGCGCCGGCGACGACTATGTGGTGGGCGGCAAGGACGCCGACGTCCTGTTCGGCGACGACGGCGACGACCTCGTCTACGGCAACATCGGCGCGGACACCGCAGACGGCGGGGCCGGGAACGACATCGTCCGCGGCGGCCAGGACAACGACTCCATCGCCGGCGGGGCAGGCGACGACTTCATGTCCGGCGACAAGGGTTCGGACACGGTTGCGGGCGGCGCGGGTGCGGACATCTTCCATATCTCGTCCGGCGCCGGCACGGACCGCGTGCTGGATTTCAACCTCGCCGAGGGCGACCGGGTCCATCTCGATCCGGGCACGATCTACACCCTGGCCCAGGTGGGCTCGGACACGGTGATCACGCTGGCCGGATCCAGCGATCAGATGGTCCTGGTGGGCGTGCAGGTTAACACGCTGACACCCGGCTGGATCTTCGGCGCCTGATCGAGAATACCGTTTCCAGGCTGGCGTAACCCGCCTATATGAAAGCTCTCACCGCCCGGCCGAACGGCCGGGCGCCTTCGTTTCTGGAATTCGCCCTCCTTCTGGACTTTGCCCCCCTTCTGGACTTCGCCCATGACGCAGATCCTCATGCCCAAGGCGACCGCCGTCTGGCTGGTCGACAACACCTCGCTGACCTTTGATCAGATCGCCGACTTCTGCGAACTGCACCCGCTGGAGGTGAAGGGCATCGCCGACGGCGAGGTGGCGCGCGACATCCGCGGCGCCGATCCGATCGCCAATGGCCAGCTCAGCCGCGACGAACTCGACGCGGCCGAGAAGAACGCCAAGTACCGCATGAAGGCGCAGAAGAGCCGTCACGCCGAGCTCCTGAAGCCGGTGAAGAAGGCGCCGCGCTACACGCCCGTGTCGCGCCGCCAGGATCGCCCGGACGCCATCGCCTGGTTCATCCGGAACCACCCGGAAGTGGCCGACAGCCAGGTCGCCCGCCTGCTGGGCACCACCAAGGCCACCATCGACCAGGTGCGCAACCGCCAGCACTGGAACTCGGCGTCGATCAAGCCGGTCGACCCGGTGACCCTGGGCCTCTCCAGCCAGCTGGAACTGGACGCCGTCGTGCGCAAGGCGGCCGACAAGAAGGCCAAGGACGACGCCCGCCGCGGCATCGTCGAGCCGGAAGGCGCGACGCTGCGTCCCGCGTCCGAAGCGATCGTCGAAGACGACGAGCACGAGCCGGACACCGACCTGTCGGCGGTGTTCACCGATCGGCCGCATATCGAAGACGACGAGGATTGATCGACGAACCCAGAACCCCGGCGAGCGCCGGGGCTAAGGGTTCGGTCGGATCGGGGCTGTCATTGGGTCCCGGTTTCGGCCGGGATCGGCCAGAGCGTCAGCGCACGGGTGGCCA
>DASVNS010000070.1:0-3666 GCA_036383735.1 Phenylobacterium sp.
CGGCACGCTGCATGCCCGCCGCCAGGCGATCAGCCAGGTCCGCGACGTCGAACAGGTCGGCAAGCTGTTCTCGGTGCTGGGTCCCCGCTACGCCGAACGTAACGGCGGCTACATCCGTGTCCTGAAGGCCGGCTTCCGCCATGGCGACAACGCGGCCATGGCCGTGATCGAGTTCGTGGACCGCGACCCTTCCGAAAAGGGCAAGGACTCCGGACCGACCGCCGAGGCCGGCTTCGGCGGCGACGAGTAAGCCTCCCGCACAACACGATGTGAAAAGCCCCGGAAGCCCCGCTTCCGGGGCTTTTTCGTTTCGCCGTCGTGGGCCTTGACATAAGATTATAGAAATGAAGAAATATTAGCGGAATCAGCAATGAGTTGGAGGAGTGGTTATGACCAACGCCCGCCCGACGCTGAGGTCGTCGGTCTTCTACCGTGATCCGAAGGCGGCGCTTCGATTCCTTGAAGCGGCGTTCGGCTTCGAGGTGGCGATGCTGATCGAGGACGGCGAAGGCAACCTCGTCCATTCCGAGATGCGCTTCGGCGACGCCGTGATCATGGTCGGCAGCGAGTGGAGCGAGGACCACAAAAGCCCGGCGTCGATCGGGGGGAAGAACACCCAGACGGTGCACATCCAGATCGAGACGGGCGTCGAGGGCCACTGCGAGCGCGCGCGGAGCGCGGGGCTCGAGATCCTCGTCGAGCCGCAGACCCAGTTCTATGGCGACCGCACCTACCGCTGCCGCGATCCGGAGGGTCACATCTGGACCGTCGCCCAGACGGTGCAGGCGGTCAGCCGCGAGGAAGCCGAGCAGGCCAGCGGTCTGAAGATCACGGGTTGGGTTTGAACTCCGCTGCGCTGGACCAGACGCTCGCAGCCCTGGCCGACCCCCATCGGCGGCGCGCGATCGACCTTCTGGCCGAGCGCCCGCGGGCGGCCGGCGAACTGGCGCGCGCCTTGGACATCTCGGCGCCGGCCATGAGCCGCCACCTGCGCACCTTGCGCGCCAGCGGACTGGTCGAGGAAAGCCATCCGGAGTTCGACGCCCGCGTGCGCATCTACGCCTTGAAGCCGGAGCCGATGGTTCAGCTGTCGCACTGGCTGGAAGAGAGCGAGCGGCTGTGGAGCGCGCAGCTCCTCGCGTTCAAGGCCCACGTCGAGACGGCGGGATGACGTCGAAGGTCTATGTGGCGCTGCGGCTGGGCTAGCGACGTTGCGCGCGTTCCGGGTTGGTTTCATGCTCCGGGCTTCAGGGGACACGACATGACGGGCGAAACGCCAGCCGCAGCGGCCGGTCGGCAGGCTAGCTTCCGGTTCATCTTCGCCCTGGCGCTGATGAACTCGCTGTCGTTCGGGATCATGATCCCGATCCTGCCCAACCTGATCAAACAGTTCACCGGCGGCGACACGGCGGCGGCGTCCGAATGGAACGTGCTGTTCGCCACCACCTGGGGCCTGATGCAGTTCTTCTGCGGGCCAGTGCTGGGGCTGGTGGCGGACCGTTGGGGCCGCCGGCCCGTGCTGCTGATCTCGCTGTTCGGCCTGGGCGTCGACTTCCTGTTCATGGCCTTCGCGCCGACGCTCTGGTGGCTGTTCGTCGGACGGGTGCTGAACGGACTGACCGCAGCCAGCTTCTCTACAGCCAACGCCTACCTGGCCGACATCACGCAGCCGCAGGAGCGGGCCAAGGCGTTCGGATGGATGAGCTCGGCGTTCAGCTTCGGGTTCATCGCCGGCCCGGCGTTCGGCGGCTGGCTGGGCGAGGTCGACCTGCGCCTGCCGTTCCTGGCGGCGGCCGCCATCACCCTGCTGAACTTCCTCTATGGCCTCTTCGTCCTGCCCGAGAGCCTGCCTGCGGAACGGCGCGCCACAAGCTTCGATTGGAAGCGGGCCAATCCGCTGGGATCGCTGGAACTGCTTCGATCGCAAACGGGCCTGTTGGCGCTGGCCGGCGTCAGCTTCCTGTTCCAGCTGGCCCACATGGTGCTGCCGTCGATCTTCGTGTTGTACGCCGGCTATCGCTACGGCTGGTCGACGGGCATCCTGGGCACGACCTTCATCGCCACGGGGGTGGCCGGGGTGATCGTCCAGGTCCTGCTCATCGGCCCCGTCGTGAAGCGGATCGGAGAGCGCAATGCCGTGCTGCTGGGGGCGGGCGCCGGCATGCTGGGCTTTATCTGGTATGGCTGGGCGCCGACCGGTCCGCTCTATCTGGCCGCCGTGCCGATCTTCGCCTTCATCGGTTTCATGATGCCCGGCCTCCAGGGGTTGATGACCCGGCTGGTCGCCCCGCACCAGCAAGGCCAGTTGCAGGGCGCCAATCAGAGCCTGCAGGGGGTGGCGGCGATCCTGGGACCGCTCGTGTTCGGCGAGGTGTTCGCCTGGTCGATCCGCAATCAGGCCTTCCACATGCCGGGCCTGGCGATCTATCTGGCGGCGGCCCTCCTGGGCCTGGCGTTCATGCTGGCGCTGGCGACGGCGCGAGAACCCGAGCCGGTCGGCTCGCCGGCGGAATAGCGCCGCCATCTTTGCGCCGGAAACCTGCGTAGCGTTCCGCCGTTCGTACCTGGAGACCTCATGCGCGCGCCCTGCGTCCTGATTCCCGCTCTCGCGATCGCCCTGGCTGCCGGCCAGACGCTGGCGCAACCCGCGGCCACCTTCGCCGAGCCCACCCGCGCCGCGCCCGCGAACGCCGTGGCGATGAAGTCATCGTTCGCCCCTGTCGTGCAGCGCGCCGCGCCGGCCGTCGTGAACATCTCGGCCAAGCGGGTCGTGCGCCAACAGGTCGACCCGTTCTGGCAGATGTTCGGCCTGGGCGTTCCCCAGTCCAGGGTCGCCCAATCGCTGGGCTCGGGTGTGATCGTCCGTGCCGACGGGATCGTGGTCACCAACAACCACGTCGTCGAAGGCGGCGAGGAGATCACCGTGGCGCTGAACGATCGCCGCGAGTTCGCCGCGAGCGTCTTGCTGGCCGACCCGCGCACCGACCTGGCGGTGCTCAAGATCGACCTGCCGCCCGGCGAGCGGCTCCACGTGCTGGCCATCGACGACGGCGGCGACACGCAGGTCGGCGACCTGGTGCTCGCGATCGGCGATCCCTTCGGCGTCGGCCAGACGGTCACCAACGGCATCATCTCGGCGCTGAACCGGATCACCGATCCGACGGGCGAGGGCGGCTCGGCCTATATCCAGACGGACGCGGCGATCAATCCGGGCAACTCCGGCGGCGCGCTGGTCGACATGGATGGCGACCTGATCGGGGTGAACAGTTTCATCCTGTCGCGCTCGGGCACCTCGTCCGGCGTGGGCTTCGCGATTCCCGCGGCCGTGGTGCGGCGCATCGTGGAGACGGCCGCCGGCGGCGGCCACGCGGTCGTCCGGCCCTGGCTGGGCGCCCGCACCCAGAGCGTCACCGCCGAAATGGCCCGCAGCCTGGGGCTTCCCTTGCCCCAGGGGGCGCTGGTGGCCGATATCTATCCTGGGGGACCTGCCGAGCGGGCAGGCCTGCGACAAGGCGATCACGTGCTGCAGGCCGACGGCCGCCCCGTCGATGACGCGGCCGCGCTCAGCTACACGATCCGCAACCATCGGCCGGGCGAGGCCGTCCCGTTGTTGGTTCGTCGGGCCAGCGGCGGCGCCGACCAGGCGATCACCCTGCGCGCCGAGGC
>DASVNS010000071.1:0-3785 GCA_036383735.1 Phenylobacterium sp.
GACCTTCTTCACCCCATGGCCCTTCTCCTTTTCCTTGATCAGGGCCCGCAGGGCGTCCTCGTAGCGATCATTGAATTTTGAAGGATCGAAGGGCCCCGACTGTTGATCGATGATCTTGGCGGCGATCTCAACCATCTCCGGCGGAGCGGCGCGGGCGGGGATCCGCTCGAACACCTCGCTGGCGTCCCTGACCTCACGGTTCGAGCGCAGCGAATAGGCGAGGATGCCCTTGTCGCGCGGCTCCAGCGCCATCAGCCGCTCGCGCTGGTGCATCACCAACCGGCCCAGCGCGATCTTGCCGGCCTTCTCCATGGCCTGCCGGATGACGGTGAAGGCCTCCACCGCCATGTCGCCGTCGGGCGCCAAGAAATACGGATCGTTCCAGTAGAGCCGGTCGATCTCCTCCTCGTCCACGAAGCGCTCGATATCCAGGGTCCGCGTGGTCTCCAGCCGGACGTTCTTGATCTCCTCGTCGGTCACCACGACGTAGTGGCCCTTCTCGACCTCGTAGCCCTTGACGATGTCCGAGCGGTCCACCGGACCCGTCTCCGGGTCGGTGGGGATCATCTTGATCCGGTTCATGGTCTCCTTGTGCAGCATGTTGAAGGAGACGTCGCTGGTGCGGGCCGTGGCGGTATAGAGCGCCACGGGGCAGCTCACGAGGCTGAGGCGCAGGTAACCCTGCCAGGTCGGACGGGTGGCCATGGGAGACTCCGGATTACGCGAGTCAACGCCCCCGCAGCTGAGTCAGTTCGCAGTGCATGTCATCCCGATCTTCCGCCTGTAGCGAAAACCGGGATGAGACATCAATTTCTTCGCGCCAGCGCCGGCAGCGTGAAGGCTTCCTGCGCGTCGTATTGGGCCTTGCGGAAGTGGGCGCGGACGCCGCTCGGTGCGCCGAACTCCATCAGCTGGTCGGCCTTAGGATCGTAGGTGGGCCAGGCGTCGGACCCGCATTTCGGCGCCGCGCTCTTGGCGAAGCTGACCCAGCAGGCGTGCATCAAGGTCGCCATGGCGCGGTCCTCGGCGCTGACCACGCTCATCGGCGTGCGGCGGCCCCAGTATTCGAAGACATAGGGGATCTCGGCGGCGTGGAACGCGGTCGTGATGGCTGGACGCATGCGCGTGGCCACATAAGAGAAGTGGTAGAGCCAGGCAGGCCGGCCCGTCGCCGCGCGGGAAGCGACCCAGCGGGCCGGCGCGCCGAAGACGCGGTCGTTGAACACCGCGCGGGCCACGGCGTCGTCGCCGACCGCCGCCTCCTGCGGATAGGCCGCGCGGACCTGCTCGGCGATCGGGCCCAGCCGCGACGTCACCAGGCCCTCCGCCATCACGGAATCCTCGCCCGAGTTGAAGCCGATGATCAGCGGCACGTCGGCGAAGCGACCGGCGGCCATCGCCTGGGTGGGGCTCTCGGCGATCAGCTGGCCGTCGGTGAAGGGGCCGTAGTTCGCGGCGACGGCGTCGAGTTTTTCCCAGGGCAGGGCGCGTAATTCCTCTGCCGTCGTCGCAGTGACGCCGGCGGACTGGAGGGCGGCGGCGTCCTCCTGCTCCTTCTGGGCCAGGCTGGACGGCGGGAACCAGCCCAGGCCCGATTCCACGATGGCCTTCCGGTAGAGCCCCTTGGCGCTTGGCGTCGCGAGCAGCGCCAGGGTGCTCATGCCGCCCGCCGACTCGCCGAAGACGGTGACGTTGCCGGGGTCGCCCCCGAAGGCGGCGATATTCCTGCGCACCCATTTCAAGGCCGCGATCTGGTCCATCAGGCCGAAATTGCCGGTGGGTTTCGCGCCCGCCTCCCGGGTAAGGGCCGGATGGGCGAAATAGCCCAGCGGACCCAGGCGGTAGTTGATGGCCACCAACACCACGCCGTCGCGGGCGAAGTTCTGGCCGTCGTAGATCCAGCCGGCCCCGGCGCGGTGGCCGCCGCCGTGGATCCAGACCATCACCGGCGCGCGCTTGGCGGCTTTCGGCGCAAAGACGTTCAACTGCAGGCAGTCTTCGCTCATCGGCCCGTTGGCGCCCCCGAAGTTGGGGGTCCCGTTCGCGTTCATCCGCTGCGGGCAGGACGGGCCTTTGGTGACGGCCTCGCGCTCGCCGGCCCACTTGGCGGGAGCCTGCGGAGGCGCCCAGCGCAGCTTGCCCATGGGCGCGGCGGCGAAGGGGATATTGCGGAAGATGTTGGCCCGCTCGGTGGCCTCGCCCACCAGCACGCCGCTCTCGACCCTGGCTTTCGCGGAGGCCTGAACCTGGGCCTGGGCCGCACCCGCCGCCATCAGCCATGTCGCCGCCAGGAGCACCCCGAACCGCATTCCAAGTCTCCGTCGCTTGAAGCCGGATTTAGCCCCGCTTTCCCCTGTGGCGGCAACGGGCGGGGCAGGCGCCGGAGCCGAATTCCAATGCAACCGTCCCTTGACTCCTTCGTTCTGCAGTTCCAGAACAAATATGGAACAAAAGGAGTCTCAGAGCGATGTCCGATTTTCGCGCCATGCGGATCGCCGCCTTGGCCGCGAAGATCGTCGCGATCGAAAGCGGCGGGCGCGCCGACGTCGGTGTCCTGCCCTTTGGCGAGGACGGCGTGGATGCTCGCCTGCCGGGCGGCGGCCTGCCGCTGGGCCGCTGGCATGAGATCGTGGGGCGGGGCCTGGAGGCGGAGACCTCGGCCGCGCCGGCCGCCTTCGCCGCCCTGGTCGCCGCCCCCCTGGCCCGCAAGGGCGAGGCGGTGTGGGTGTTGCGCCGCGACGACCTCTGGGCGCCGGGACTGGCCGGCCTGGGCTTTCCGCCCGAGCGGCTGATCCAGGTCTGCGTGCGCGACGAGGCCGAGGCGCTGGCGGTGATGGAGGATGCGCTCGCCACGGTCGGGGTCGCCGCCGTGTTCGGCGAGGCGGAGGCCGTGGACCTGACCGCGGGACGACGGCTGCAGCTGGCCTGTGAGAAGCGCGGCGCCACTGGCTTCGTGATCAAGCGCCGGCCGTTCGGCGGAACCCCCAGGGCCGAAGCCGCGGGCTCGGTGGGCGCCACCCGCTGGCGTGTGGCGTCGGCCCCCTCCGAACCCCCGGCCGGCGAGTTTGGCCTGGGTGCGCCGCGCTTCCACGTGGCGCTCGAACGCTGCCGGGGCGGGCGGACCGGCGAATGGATCTTCGAGGCCCACGCGGCCTATTGCTGGGAGGCAGGCGATGTCGCGCATCCTCTGCGCCTGGTCGCCGACCTGGGCGATCGCGAACTGGCGCCGGCGAGCGAGCGCAAAGCCTCAAGCTCTGAGCTCGCCGCCTGACGTCCCCTCCACCACTTCGTGGGCGCCCTTGGCCCTCATCGAGACCTCTCGTCAGGTTCGCCGCCTGTCCGCCGTCAGCGCCGAAGCCGCAAAGCTCGGCCTGTACGTGGGCCAGAAGGCCACCGACGCCATGGCCCTGGTCCCCGAGCTGACCACCTCGGACGCCGAGCCGGACGCCGACGCGAAGGCGCTGACCGAACTCGTCGACTGGTGCGTGCGCTTCTCGCCGGCGGTGGCGGCCGACCGCCCGGACGGGCTGTTCCTGGATATCTCGGGCGTGGCCCACCTGTGGGGCGGCGAGGCCGGGCTGATGGCCGATTTCCGGGACCGCCTGGCAGCCAACGGCCTGCCGTTCCGCCTGGCCATCGCCGATACGCCGGGCGCGGCCTGGGCGCTGGCCCACCATGGCCGCGACGGGACCATCGCGCCGCCGAACGGCCAGGCCGAGCTGCTGGCGCCCTTGCCGCCTGCGGCGCTGCGGGTCGATCCCGAGGCCGCCGCCCAGATCGAGCGG
>DASVNS010000072.1:0-3210 GCA_036383735.1 Phenylobacterium sp.
CTTATCTCCAAGCAGCATGGCTAGTTTCGTTCGGTCTGAGCTCTCTGGCGGTTGGAGCCGTCGCCGGTTCGCTGATCGTCAACCGCGATTTGCGAAACGCACTCGTTCACACGGTGATCGCACTCATCACGATCCTCTACGGTTTCGTTGGACTGGCGCACTTTGGCGTCTGAAGGGGGCGGGGTGTGGACGTGCGGCTCACCTGGTGCAAGCGGGGTTGAGTCCGCTCCCCACCCATCTGACACCTACGGCGCGGCTGCTTTGGAGGCGCTGGAGAGGTCGACAAAGCTTGACATCCGTAGGCTGCATATGTTCTTGTTTTGTTCATGGTCACTGCGGATGACACAACTGAGCGCCACGCGGCGATCCTGGCGGAGCTTGCCGAGATCGGGATGACGATCGCGCGGGGTCTGCGCGACGAGGTCGAGGCGGCGCCGACGCCCGAGGCCAAGGCCCGGGCCGTGGCCGCCTATCCGAAGATCGCGCGCGCCGTGCGCCAGTGCCTGGCCCTGGAGGCCCGGTTGCGGCGCGACGCGGCCCGCGAGGCGGTCGAGCGGGGGGACCGCGCCAATCGCGAGATCGTCGGCCACATCCGCCGCCGCAAGGCCCAGGTACGCATGTGGATGCAGCGGGCGATCTGCGAAGAGACCCCCGACGACATCGAGACCGCCGAGATGCGGCTGGCCGACCTCTACGAGCGCCTCGACGACCAGGTGCTGGACGAGGACTTCGCCCTGGCGCCCTTCCGCGAGGTGATCGCCGACCTCCACCGCCAGCTCGGCCTTGCCCCGCCGACCTTCGGTGGGGAGGATGCGGACGACGATCCCGACGACGACAGCCCGGATGACGAGGCTGCGCCCGAGGCCGAATGGGCCACGAGCCTGGCGCCTGAACCCCCGCCTCGCGAGCCCGACGTCCACGACAGCTCGGGCTGACGCCCCGGCGCGTCAGCGCCAGTATCTGTCCACGAACCACACGAACACACGCCCGAAGCCGCAAGGCCTCGCCGGCGGCGCCCGTTCGTGTCGTTCGTGGACGATCCAATAGCGCCTACGGCGCCTTCGCCACGCCCTCGCGCCTCGGGTCCGCCCCACCGCGCAGCCCCTGCGGCGTGACCTCGACGCCGTGCAACCCAGACCCCTCCGCGCCGAAGCCCGAGGTCAGCTTGACGCCGCGCGCCTCCAGCCCGGCCAGGACGTCGGGCGGGAACTTGCCAACCTCGGCGGCGTAGAAGCTGCCGCCGGCGATCAGGTTGGGCAGCGCGATGGCGTCCTGCACCGGCAGCTTCCAATCCAGCATGCCGACCAGGGCCTTCAGGTTATAGGCCAGGATCGACGGGCCGCCCGGCGAGCCGACCGCCGCCACGAACCGGTGGTTCCTGTCCAGCACGATGGCCGGGGCCATGGACGAGCGCGGCCGCTTGCCGGGCGCCACGGCATTGGCCGCCGGGGCCCCGTCGCGCTCTTCCGGCGAGAACGAGAAGTCGGTGAGCTGGTTGTTCAGGAAGAAGCCGTGGACCATGCGGCCCGAGCCGAAGATGCTCTCCACCGTGGTGGTCATCGAGACCACATCGCCCCACCGGTCGACGATCACCATGTGGGTGGTGCCGTGCGCCTCCTGGGTTCGGTCGGGCGCGCGGACGCCGGCGCCCCTGGGCTTGCCCGGCCCGACCCTGGCGGCGGGCAGGGGGCCGACCAGCTTGGCCCGCTCGGCGAGATAGGCGGGGTCCAGCAGCCCCGCGACCGGCACGTCCACGAAGTCCGGATCGCCGATGTAGCGGTCGCGGTCGGCGTACATCAGCCGGCTGGCCTGGCTGAACAGGTACCAGCCCTGGGCGTCGTTCGGATGCCGCGCGATGTCCGTGTTCTGCAGGATGCCCAGCGCCTCCAGCACCGCCGGCCCGCCGGCCGGCGCGCCGGGCACGCAGACGATGTAGACGCGGTAGGGACGACACAGGCCGGGCTCGGCCTTGGGCCTGTAGCTGTTCAGGTCGGCCAGGGTCAGGGCGCCGGGCAAGTCGCCCTCATGCGTCCGGGCCACGATAGCCTGCGCGATCTCCCCCTCCAGCAGCGCCTTGGGCCCCTCGGCGGCCAGCTTGCGGATCGTGGCGGCATAGGCCGGGTTGGTCATGATGTCGCCGGCCTGGACCTTGGTCCCGTCAGGCTTGGTGAAATAGGCGACGGCGTCGGGCGCTGCGGCCTGGGGCGCCTGGCTCGACGCAGCCGCCGCCATTCGGCCGGGAACCGCAAATCCGCCGTCGGCCAGCCGCTCGACCTCACCGAACAGGTCCTTCCACGCCAGCTTGCCGTGCTGGGCCTGGGCCAGCGACAGCATGGCGATGGCGCCGGGCACGCCGGTCGAGCGGCCGGACAGCACCGCCACCGTGCGGTTCAGCGGCTTGCCGTCGTCGCCGTAGAACAGCTTCGGCGTGGCCGCCACCGGCGCGGTCTCGCGGCCGTTGTAGGCGGTGACCTGCTTGGTCTTCGCATCGTAGTAGGTCATGAACGCCCCACCGCCGAGGCCGGAGCTCTGCGGCTCCACCAGTCCCAGGGTCGCCTGCACGGCGACCGCCGCGTCCACGGCCGTGCCGCCGGCGCGCAGCACCTTAAGCCCCGCCTCCACCGCCATCGGATTGGCGGCCGCGACCATGGCTTTGGCGGGCGCCGCCGTCTCCGAGATCGCCTGCGGTGGCGTTGCGCAGGCCGAGAGGAACGAGGCAAACGCCAGGGACGCGAGCAGCAGCTTGGACTTCACGGACGGACGCGCTCCAGAACAGGTAACTTGACCATAGCGGGCCAGGCTCGTGGACAACGAACGCCCGGACGTGCGACCTCCCTCCTATGGACGAAAAAAGGCCAGGTCCAGGCTCGCGAAACCTGATCACCGACGTGCCCGGCCTAAGGGTTGGGCAGGCCGAGGACGCTGTCGCCCGCACGGGCGTCACGGTGATCCTGCCCGACGAACGCGCCGTGTGCGCGGCGGACGTGCGCGGCGGCGCGCCCGGCACGCGCGAGACCGATGCTCTGGCGCCCGAGAACCTGGTGGAGGCGGTCGACGCCGTCGTGCTCTCGGGCGGCTCGGTCTATGGCCTGGCCGCCGCCGACGGCGTGGTGGCCTGGCTGGGTGCGCGCGGTCGCGGCTACGGCCTGGCGGACGGCGTCCCGAAGTCGCCCGTCGTGCCCGGCGCGATCCTGTTCGACATGGCCAACG
>DASVNS010000073.1:0-4566 GCA_036383735.1 Phenylobacterium sp.
GCGGCGCGCCACCAACCTGCAGGACACCCCGATCGCCATCACCGCCTTCTCGGCGCAGACCTTGGCGGACCGCAAGGTGGACAGCGTCCGCGACCTGGCGGGCCAGATCCCGAACCTGTCGATCAGCCGGGTCAGCATCAGTCACACGACCCAGACCTACTCGCTGCGCGGGGTCGGCGAAGGCGACCCGATCCAGGAGCCGGTGCTCGCGGTCTATGTGGACGACGTCTACCTCCCCCGTCAGATCGGCTCGATGGTCGAGTTCAACGACCTGGAGCGGATCGAGGTGTTGCGCGGGCCGCAGGGCACGCTCTATGGCCGCAACTCCAGCGCCGGCGCCCTGCGCATCATCACCCGTGACCCCGGACGCGAGTTCCGGGCCAAGGCCGAGGTGGGCCTGGGCAACTACGGCGCCGTCGACGTCCGCGCCCTCGTGGAGGGACCGATCGGCGAGACCCTGTCCGGGAGCCTCTCGTACATCCGCCACAAGCGCGACGGGGTCACCTTCGACCCGACCCTGAACCACGACGTGAACCGCATCGACGTCGATGCCTACCGCGCCAAGCTGCGCTGGACGCCGAACGAGCGCCTGGACGCCTTGCTGACGGTCAACGCCACCCGCGACCGAAGCGACACCCGCTCGTACGTCCCGGTTCGTCAGCCGGGCGGCGGCTTCTCCAGGCGACTCAGCTTCTCCGAGCTCGAGCCCCATCAGGACCTGGACCAGATCTCGGGCTCGCTGCGCGTGAGCTACCAGCTCAGCGACGCCTTGCAGCTGAAGTCGATCAGCGCCTACGGCGGCTTCAATCTGAACCCGGCCTACTACGACAACGATGGCGAAGCGGCGCTCATTCAGCGGAACCTGATCCACTACAACGACCAGTACGCCACCCAGGAACTCCAGCTGAACGGCGTGTTCGACCGGGTTTCGTTCACCACCGGCGTCTTCTTCCTCCATGAGCGGTTCTTCGTGCAGCGGGACGGCTTCAGCCGGCGCAATACGCAGGTCAGCGACCCGGCGACGACGCCGGCCGCCTACCTCTTCCTGCGGGCGCACAACATCACCAGCACCGACGCCTACGCGGTGTTCGGCGAGGCGACCTGGAAGCTCAACGACCGCCTCTCGCTGATCACCGGACTGCGCTGGACCAACGAGAAGAAGGAATTCACCTTCGACAACGCGATCCTCAACCTGGCGGGCCAGGTGACGGCCCCTTCGATCCAGGGGGTCGCGCAGAAGACCTGGTCCAAGATCACGCCCAAGGTCTCGCTCCAATACGCCTGGACCCCGGACGTCCTGTCGTACGTCACCTATTCGCAGGGCTTCAAATCCGGCGGCTTCGACAACCGGGCGACCCGGCTGGACCTGGCCACCCTGCCCTTCGCGCCCGAGGAGGTGACCACCTACGAAGCGGGCCTGAAGACCCAGTTCTTCGACCACCGCCTCCGGGCCAACCTGGCGGCCTTCTACAACGACTACCAGGACCTGCAGGTCTCGTTCTTCGACCCGGCCTACCTCGGCCTTCGCCGCGGCAACGCCGGGCAGGCCACGAGCTACGGCGTCGAGCTGGAGACCGACGCACAGCTGACCGAGGCCCTGTCGGCCCAGGTCTCCGTGGGCTACCTCTTCGCCGAATACGACGAGTACAAGGGGGCGGGCGGCCCCGGCGTCGACGCCGACGGCAACCGGCTCACCAACTCTCCGCGCTGGAGCCTGTCGGGCGCCGTCAACTGGAGCGTGCCCGTCGAGATTCCCGGCTCGCTGCGCCTGGGGGTGAACGCGCAGTACCAGACCAAGGTCTACAGCAACGCCGTACCGTCGCCGGGCGGCCAGCACGAGATCCCCGCCCAGGGATTCCTCAACGCCGTCGCCACCTGGACGGCGCCCGATCCCCGCTGGTCCGTCGTCCTGTCGGGCCGCAACCTGACCAATTCCAACAAGCCGGTCAGCTCGACCTATACGCCGGTGACCGGGGTCTATTACGTGAACTACGCCGATCCCCGGACCTGGCTGGTCACGGTGCGGTACGCACTATGAGCCCGCCGAACCTGGCTCGCCTTCGCGCCTTCGTCATCCGCCTGGCGGCCCTGGTCGAGGCCGCCTCCGATGACGAGGAACGGGTCCTGCGCGTGGGCGCGGCGCTGCTGCGCGAGCTGGTCTCGACCGACGACTGGCTACCGGCCGCCTGTTCGGCGGCCGACCCGGCCCGCTACCGCCAGTATCTGCTGCACTGCGACAGCCGGGAGCGGTTCTCGGTGGCCAGTTTCGTCTGGGGGCCGGGCCAGGCCACGCCGATCCACGACCATACGGTCTGGGGCCTGGTCGGCGTTCTGCGCGGGGCGGAAATCTCCCAGGCCTATGGCCGAGCCGGCGGGGACCTCGTTCCCGTCGGCCCCGCCCGACGCCTGGAAGCCGGAGAGGTGGACGTCATCTCTCCCGGGCTGGGCGACATCCATCGGGTCGCCAACGCCCGGGACGACCGGCCCTCGGTCAGCATCCACGTCTATGGCGGCAACATCGGCGCAATCCGGCGTTCGACCTTTGACCGGCAGGGACGGCCGAGCCCCTTCGTCTCCGGTTACGCCAACGCCGACCTCCCGAACCTATGGGGCGCTTCGCAGGAGCAAAACGCATGATCCCTCAAACCTCGCCCGCCGACGTGCGACTGGACCTCACCGCCCGGCGCGAGATCGCGCTGATCGACCTGCGCGAGGAGGACGCCTACGCCAAGGACCACCCGCTGTTCGCCGCCAACCTGCCGCTCAGCCGGCTCGAGCTCGAGGCCGTGGACCGCATCCCGCGCAAGGACACCCGGGTCGTGGTCTACGACGCGGGCGAAGGGCTGGTCCCGCCGGCGTTCGAACGCCTCCGCGCCCTGGGCTACACCGACGTCTCGGCGCTGGCGGACGGCCTGCTGGGCTGGCGTCTCGCCAGTTATGAGCTCTTCCAGGACGTCAATTCCGCCAGCAAGGCGTTTGGCGAACTGGTGGAGTCGCGGCGCCATACCCCGTCCCTGCCCGCGCCGGACGCCAAGGCGCTGATCGAGAGCGAGCCGAACCTGGTGGTGCTCGACGCCCGGCGGTTCGAGGAATTCCACACCATGAGCATCCCGCGCGGGATGAGCGTGCCGGGCGCCGAGCTGGTGCTGCGGGCGCGCGCCATCGCGCCGGACCCCGCCACCACCATCATCGTCAACTGCGCCGGCCGGACCCGCTCGATCATCGGCGCCCAGTCGCTGATCAACGCGGGCGTGCCGAACAAGGTGCTGGCGCTGCGCAACGGCGCCATCGGCTGGACCCTGGCCGGACAGGACCTGGAACACGGCCAGACCGAGCGCTATCCCGACGTCGCACCCCAACGGGAGGCCGAAGCCAGGGTGGCCGCCCGCGAGGTCGCGTACCGGGCCGGCGTCCGCCATATCGACGCTCGCGGCCTGGAGGTCCTGGCGAAGGACCCGGCGCGCACCCTCTACCGGTTCGACGTACGCACGCCGGAAGAGTTCGCCGCCGGCCACATCCCAGGCTTCCGCAGCGCGCCGGGCGGGCAGTTGGTGCAGGAGACCGACGTCTTCGCCCCCGTGCGCGGCGCCCGCATCGTGCTGGCGGACGACCGCGGCGCGCGCGCCGACATGAGCGCCTCCTGGCTCGCCCAGATGGGCTGGGAGGTCTACGTCCTGGACGGCGGGTTCGGCGGCGCACTGGCGCTTGGCCCCTGGAAGCCGACATTGCCCGCGCTGCCCGACGCCTTGGCGATCACGGTCGACGACCTCGCGCGGCGGGCTCCGAGCGTGGCCCTCATCGACCTTGCCCCGAGCCCGGCGCACCGCAAGGGCCATATACCGGGCGCCTGGTTCGCCATCCGCAGCCGCCTCGCCGAGGCGCTGGCGACCATCCGGCCCGGGGATTTCGAGGCCCTGGCGCTCACCTCGCCGGACGGCGCCCTGGCCCGCTTCGCGGCGCCTGAGGTCGAGGCCCTCACCGGCCGCGCGCCGCTCGTGCTCGACGGCGGAACCGCCGCCTGGACCGCGGCCGGCCGCCCGCTGGAGACCGGCCTGTCGCGGCAGGCCTGCGAACCCGACGATGTCTATCGCCGCCCCTATGAGGGAACCGACAACACCGCCTCCGCGATGCAGGCTTATCTCGACTGGGAATTCGGCCTGGTCGACCAGCTTCGCCGCGACGGCTCCCATGGCTTCTATGTGATCTGAGGAAGGATCGGACGTTGGCGCTCACCCTGTATTTCGCTGCGGGCTCGTGCTCGCTGCCCGCCCTCGTGGGGCTCGAGGAGGCCGGCGTCGCCTATGACGCCATCCGCCTGGTCTTGCCCGACGGCGACCAGCGACGGCCCGAGTTCCTGGCCATCCATCCGCGTGGCCGGGTGCCGGTTCTGGTCGCCGACGGGGTGACGATCGGCGAGAACGTCGCCGTGCTCACCGCCATCGCCCACCTGTTTCCGGCCGCGCGCCTGCTCCCGGTGGGCGAGCCCTTGGAGCTGGCCCGCGCCTATGAGCTGCTGTCCTGGTTCGCCAGCGCCGTGCACGTCTCCTTCTCCCAGGGCACGCGTCC
>DASVNS010000074.1:0-3019 GCA_036383735.1 Phenylobacterium sp.
TCGTGATCCAGGAGATCTTCGGCGTGAACCAGGTGATGCGCGACATCACCGACGGCCTGGCCGCCCAAGGCTACCTCGCCATCTGCCCCGACCTGTTCTGGCGCATCGAGCCCGGCATCGACATCACCGACAAGTCGGAGGCGGAGTGGAAGCGCGCCTTCGAGCTGTTCAACGCGTTCGACGTGGAACAGGGCGTGAAGGACCTCCAGGCCGCTATCAACGTGGCGCGGTCGGACCCCCGGAGTAGCGGCAAGGTGGGCACGGTCGGGTTCTGCCTGGGCGGGCTGCTGGCCTATCTGACGGCCACCCGCACCGACGCGGACGCCTCGGTCTCCTACTATGGGGTCGGCATCGAGAACCGGGTCGCCGAAGCGGAAAAGCTCACGCAGCCGGTGCTGCTGCACATCGCGGAAGAGGACCAGTTCGTCCCCAAGGAAGCCCAGACCATGATCCTCCAGGCGTTGAAAGACCATCCCTGCGTCGAGCTCTACACCTACCCCGGCCGCGACCACGCCTTCGCCAGGACGGGCGGCGAGCACTATCACGACGCCGACGCCAAGCTGGCCGGCGGCCGTACGCTGCAATTCTTCCAAAGGACCCTCGGCTGATGCGCGCGATCCGTTACGAGCAGACCGGCGGTCCCGAGGTTCTGGAGCTCGTCGAAATCGACACGCCGGACCCTAGGCCGGGCCAGGTCCGGGTTCGCCACGAAGCGATCGGCATCAACTTCATCGACGTCTACTACCGCGCCGGCCTCTATCCGGTGAAGCTGCCGTGCGTTCCCGGCGGCGAAGCGTCCGGGGTTGTCGAGGCCGTCGGCGACGGCGTGACGCGGGTGAAGCCGGGCGATCGGGTCGCCTACTCCGGCGGATTCGGCGCCTATGCCGAGGCCAACGTCGTCGTCGCCGACCGCCTGGTGAAGTTGCCCGACGGGATCGACACGCGGACCGCCGCAGCAGTGCTGCTCAAGGGCATGACCACCGAGGCTTTCATCCGGCGCACCTACACGGTGAAGGCCGGCGAGACCGTGCTGGTGCACGCCGCCGTGGGCGGCGTGGGCCAGATCATGACCCAATGGCTGAAGGCGCTCGGGGCCGAGGTCATCGCCACCGTCGGATCCGAGGCCAAGGCCGCCAAGGCCCGCGAGCTGGGCGCCGACCACGTCATCCTCTATCGCGACCAGGACGTCGCGGCCGAGGTGCGGCGGATTACCGGCGGCAAGGGCGTGCCGGTCGCCTATGACTCGGTGGGCAAGGACACCTTCGACGGCACCCTGGCCAGCTTGGCGCGGCGCGGCGTTTTCGTCAGCTTCGGCAACGCCTCGGGGGCGATCCCGCCGTTCGCGCCGGGGCGGCTGACCCAGGGCGGTTCGCTGTATCTGACCCGCCCTACCCTGTTCGACTATATCCCCACGACGGAAGAGCTCGAGGCGTCGGCGTCGGCGCTGTTCGACGTGATCCTGTCCGGCAAGGTGAAGATCGAGATCGGCCAAACCGTTGCCCTGGCCGACGCGCGGAAGGCGCATGAGGCGCTGGAGAGCCGGGCCACGGTTGGGGCCAGCTTGCTGATTCCGTAGAGCCATTCGTTCCCCGTCGCTCGGATCGCGAGCCGACAGCGCGCGATGGGGAGGCGGGGATCGGCCAATGTTTCACGTGAAACAGTAAAGCTCGTAGGGCCGGTATGGCTGCGGCCCTACTCCCCCGCCATCGCGCCGCCGGACGGCTTCAGCATGGCCCTTCTGTCGCGCAGGGAGGCGCACAACCCCACGGCCAGTGGCGCTTAATTCGTCACACGGCCAATTTCGTTCTTCGGGCGTTGTTTTATATGGGGTTTTCGCGACCAGACTGAGCCTGGATCACCCCAACGAAAAGGGCTCCCGTCACCGGGAGCCCTGATCGCGCTCGATTATGGCTGACTTGGCGGTCAGGTATTCATCGATTGGAAGAAATCGTCGTTGTTCTTGGACTGCCGCAGTTTTTCTAGCAGGAACTCGATCGCATCCTGTGCGCCCATCGGGTTGAGGATCCGCCGCAGGATGTAGGTCTTCTGCAGGTTGGCCTTTTCGGTAATCAGCTCTTCCTTCCGGGTTCCGGACTTCAGCACGTCAATGGCCGGATAGATGCGCTTGTCGGCGACCTTGCGGTCCAGCACGATTTCCGAGTTACCGGTGCCCTTGAATTCTTCGAAGATGACTTCGTCCATCCGGCTGCCGGTGTCGATCAGCGCCGTGGCGATGATCGTCAGCGAGCCGCCCTCCTCGATGTTCCGCGCGGCGCCGAAGAAGCGCTTCGGGCGCTGCAGCGCGTTGGCGTCCACACCCCCGGTCAGCACCTTGCCCGAGGACGGGACCACGGTGTTGTAGGCGCGGCCAAGGCGGGTCACCGAATCCAGCAGGATCACCACGTCGCGCTTGTGCTCGACCAGGCGCTTGGCCTTTTCGATGACCATCTCCGCCACCTGCACGTGACGGGTCGCGGGCTCGTCGAAGGTCGAGGAGATCACCTCGCCCTTCACCGTGCGCTGCATGTCGGTGACTTCTTCCGGCCGCTCGTCGATCAGCAGCACAATCAGGTAGCACTCGGGGTGGTTGGTCTCGATCGACTTGGCGATGTTCTGCAGCATCACCGTCTTACCGACCCGGGGCGGGGCGGTGATCAGGCAACGCTGGCCCTTGCCCAACGGGGCGACGATATCGATCACCCGGCCGGAGCGGTCCTTCAGGGTCGGATCGTCGATCTCCATCTTGAACCGCTGGTCCGGATAGAGCGGGGTCAGGTTGTCGAACAGCACCTTGTGGCGCACCGCGTCGGGGCTCTCGAAATTGGTCAGGTCCACCTTCACCAGGGCGAAATAACGCTCGCCTTCGCGGGGCGCGCGAACCTCGCCGTCCACGGTATCGCCGGTGCGCAGGCCGAACTTCCGGATCTGCGAGGGGCTGACATAGATGTCGTCGGGGCCTGGCAGGTAGTTGGCTTCCGGCGAGCGCAGGAAGCCGAAGCCGTCCTGCACCACTTCCAGG
>DASVNS010000075.1:0-20445 GCA_036383735.1 Phenylobacterium sp.
CAAAGGGACCACGCTGATCTATCAGGGCGAGGAACTGGGCCTGCCGCAGGCCGCGCTTGCCCGCGACCAGCTGCGCGATCCGGTGGGCGATCTCTACTGGCCCTATGACGGCGGGCGCGACGGCTGCCGCACGCCCATGCCCTGGACCAGCGGACCGCAGATGGGCTTCACCGATGGCGAACCCTGGCTGCCGCTGGCGGCCGAGCACCAGGGGCTGTCGGTGGAAGAGCAGGGTGAGGATCCGGACTCCGCCCTCCACTTCTCGCGGGAGATGATCGCGCTGCGCAAGGCGACCCCGGCGCTTGGCCTGGGGGACATCGAGTTCGTCGCGACGGAGGAACCCATCGTCGCCTTCGTCCGCCGGCATGAGGGCGACGAGATCGTCTGCGTCTTCAACTTCGGCGCCCACCCGCAGGTCTTCGCCCATCCGTGGCTGGAACAGGCCCACCTGCTCGCCCTGCGCACGGGCGAAGCCGACCTGCGTGGCGGTTCGCTCGGCCTGTCGCCCCATGCGGCCTGTTTTTTGCGACGCGTCTGAGGGTCGCCTTGCCGCCGAGGGGCGGCGAGCGTCCCCAGGAAAACGCCGCCCGGAGTTGGAGGCCGACGCGTTTCGTGGCGAAATGGCGGGGATGACCGATCTTCATAAGACGCACGGCCATGCCTGACGGCGAAGCCCGCACCGCGCGCGCCGACGGCCGGTTCGGCCGCGGTTTCCTCACCGACGCCTGGTACCTGGTCGCGATGTCCGCCGACCTGAAGCCGGGGCGCCTCAGCCATTTCGACCTGCTGGGCGAGCCGGTGGTCCTCGGGCGTTCGAAGGGTGGCCAGCTCTTTGCCTTGCGTGACGTATGCCCGCACCGGGCGGCTCCGCTCTCGGCCGGGCGCTTCCACCGCGACGAACTGGGCGTGGAAACCGTCGCCTGCCCGTACCACGGGTGGCGGTTCCGCGCCGACGGCGCCTGCGCCGCCGTCCCGTCCCTTACGGCCGATCAGACGATGGACGTCTCGCGCATCCAGGTGCGCCGCTATCCCATCGCCGAGAGCCAGGGGATGCTCTTCGTCTGGGTGGGCGCTACGCCGCTGGGAGAGCCCGACCAGCCGCCGCCGGTATTCCCCGGGGTGGTCGGCGGCGCCCCCAAGCTCGTCGACCGGATGGTATTCGACGCCCATATCGACCAGGCGGTGGTCGGCCTGATGGATCCGGCCCACGGCCCGTACGTCCATCGCCAGTGGTGGTGGCGCACAGGCGGCAGCGAGCACGACAAGCAGAAGCGGTTCGAGCCGCGCGAAACGGGCTTCGCCATGGTGCGGCACGCCCCCTCCAGCAACAGCCGCGCCTACGCGATCCTGGGCGGCCGGCCCGAGACCGAGATCACCTTCCGCCTTCCGGGCCTGCGTTGGGAGCACGTGACCGTGGGCCGGCGCCAGGTCCTGTCGCTGACCTGCCTGACCCCGCTGGACGAGCGCCGCACGCTGGTGACCCAGATCGTCTGGTCGGACCATCCGGCATTCCGGCTGCTGCGACCGGTGATCGCGAGGATGGCGCGTACGTTCCTGCGCCAGGACGCCAGCATGGTGCAACTGCAGAACCAGGGGTTGAAGCACGACCCGACGCTGTTGTGGATCGACGACGCCGACCGCCAGGCCAAGTGGTACCAGGCCCTGAAACGCGAATGGGCCGCCAGCCGGCGCGAGGGGCGGCCGTTCGTCAACCCGGTGGAAGCCGCGACGCTGCGCTGGCGGTCTTAAGCCACCACCCGCGGTGCGGTGAGCCGCAGCAGGGCCGGATCGTCGATCCGGATCGGGGCCAGGCCACGCGACGAGTTCCAGTCGATCTGCGCGCCGAGGGCAGCCACGGTCGGCGCCGCGTCCAGCTTGTGCAGTTGCAGTTTGCGCAACGACTCGGCGGTCACCTTCATATGGAGCACCGGCTCCAGGTCCGCCTCCACCAGGCCGCCCGGTCGGCAGAGGCGGGCCAGGATCTCCACCGCAGGCACGGGTGTCGCCCGAAGGACCTCCACCGCCGCGCGCAAGACCACGGCGCAGGCGTTGGCCAGCTGGATTTCGCAGCGGTCGGCTTGCGCGACGGGCGCATAGCCCGCCGTGGTGCAGGCCTCCTCGGGCAGGGCGTCGAATTCCCAAAGGTCGATCTGGCCGATCAGTCGGTTCGCCCCGTCGGCATAGAGGCGGAAACCCTCGACCACATCCTTCAGGGCTGCGGCGGCGCCGTTGGCGTTCAGCACGCCAGCAATCGCCTCGACCTTGAGGGCGCGCACGCCCTCTGCGAGCGAGAGCATGCGGTTGTGGGCGTCGGCCTGGGCCTTGGCCAGTCCATAGAGTTCCGCGTCGGCCTTGGCGGCTTCGACGACCTTGTCCATCAGGGCGCGTCGTTTCTCACGCTCCAGACCCAGCACGGCGTCGAACAAGGAGGGGCGATAGTTGGCCAGGACCTGTCGCGCCACGGACGACACGGCGTCGCGCGCCACGGCCGGGACCACCGGGCCCTCCGCCTCCAGCCGGTCCCAGTCGATCCGCTCGAACTCGACCTGATGGACCTTGCACAGCCGTGCGATGAAGGCGTCATAGCCATCGACCTCCCGGCGGTTCGGACGGCGGCGCTCGGCGTCTCGGAGCTTGCGGTCCCGCTCACGGATACCGCGTCCCGCCACCCGGTCGATTCGGCTTTTTGCCGCGATGACTTGCGTCGGACCCTGGAGGGTCATGGCGCTTCTTCCCTGTCGCGCGGCTTTTTGCCGCTACCCAAAATGAGTAACCGTCGTTCGGTAACCGAAAGCTTTACAACGCGGCGCTGGTGAGAATTCTTGTCCATTCACAACGCCTTATGGTTGCGACCGGGCGCCGCTGCTTCCAGGAAGATTACTTCCGCGCTCCGTCCACCGGCATTGGACCGCGGCGTCTAGTTCTTCGAAGAACTTCATGCTGGACGGCCGGGTTCTCCCGCCCATTGCTGGCGGTGCGATGTCGATGAAGCTCCGAAAAATCACGCGGTTCCTGGGAGCCTCGGCGCCGGCGCCGGAGCTGTTCCTCCTTCTGGTGTGCGTGACGAGTTGCGCGCCGAACTATCCGCCGCCAGCGGCGCCGCTGGGGACGCCCGTCCAGACTGCCGCAGGCCAACCCGCCCCCACGGAGCCGGTCCGCGTCGATTGCCGCGCGGCCGGCCGGACAGCCGCCGCTCAGGCCAATTCCGCTTCCGTCGGAACTCTGGCCTGGACGCCGTTCGGCCGCCAGGAGACCGGCTGGGAGATCTATGTCCCCATGATCCAGAGCCAGATCCACACGGCCTGTCCGGCGGACAGCGAGGGGTTCGCCGCCGCCCTCGCCGCCTGGCAGACGCCACACGGCCTGGACGGGGATGGCGTGCTGAGCGAGCCGGTGTTCGTCGCGTTGAAGACCGCTGTCCAGACCCGCCGCGAGTTCGTCCGCTTCACGTCGCTCGGCGCCTGCCCGGACACCCCCGATCTGATCACCGCCGCCCGCCTGGACGAAGGCTACGGCGGCAAGCCGGTCTGGATGCGGCCCAAGGCGCTGGAGGCCTACCGGCGGATGGTCGCAGCCGCACGCGTCGAGGTTCCGGAGATCGCCGCCGATCCGCGGAACCTGACCATATTCTCCGGCTACCGCAGCCCGTCTGTCGACGCCGCCCGCTGCCAGGCCGAAGGCAACTGCGACGGCGTCGCGCGCGCCCGCTGCTCAGTCCACCGCACCGGTCTCGCCGCCGACATGTATGTGGGTCAGGCGCCTGGCTACGGGCCGGACTCCACGGCCGACGCAAACCGCCTGTTCATGACGAAAACCCCGGCCTATCGCTGGCTGCTGGCCAACGCCGACCGGTTCGGTTTCGTGAACTACCCGTTCGAACCCTGGCACTGGGAGTGGACGGGAGAGCCGCCGTGACACTACGGTCCCCCCATGCCTACCGTGACCTTGAACGGCGTCAGCCTCGCCTACGACGACATCGCGCCGCCCGGCGCCGTCCAGCGCACAATCCTGCTGGTGCACGGCTTCGCCTCCAATCGTGCCGAGGGCTGGCGGCGGACGGGCTGGTATGCAGCGCTTGAGCGGCGCGGCTTCCGCACCATCGCCCTCGACCAGCGCGGCCACGGCGAAAGCATGACGTCGCACGATCCGGCCGACTACGGCCGCGGCCTGATGGCGGCCGACGCCCTGGCGCTGCTGGACCATCTGGGCGTCGGGCGGGTGGACGTGTTCGGCTATTCCATGGGCGCCCGCACGGCCATGCAGATGGCGATCGACGCGCCGGACCGCATCTCGAACCTGTTGCTGGGGGGCGTCGGCGGCAAGCTGTTCGACCCGCCGGTCGAAGGCAGCGCCGAGGCGATGGCTCTGGCCATGGCGGCCGAGGACCCCGCGACCATCGAGGACGAGATGCTCCGCAGCTTCCGCCAGTTCGCCGACGAGCAGGGCGGGGACCGCCGGGCGCTCGCAGCCCTGGCCGGGACCCGAAGCCCCCCCCCGGACCGCACGGATCTTGCGCGGCTCTCCATGCCGGTGCTGGTCGTCGCCGGCGAGCGCGACGACCTGGCCGGCGACCCCGATGAGCTGGCGCGGGTCTTTCCCTATGGTGCGGGCAAGGCGCTGGCCGGGGTCGACCACTTCTCCGCGATCCCGCACGCGGCGCTGAAGGCCACCGTCTTCGACTTTATCGACGGCGTCCTGGACGACGATTTCCCGCCGTTCGAATAGCCGCCCTCAGCTGCGCGGGCCCAGGTTGTAGGGGCCGCCCTTTTCCATCGCCGCCCGGTAGGCTGGCCGCGCCTGGAAGCGGTCGACCCAGGCCTTGATGTTCGGGTGCTGGCCGAAGCGGCCGAACGCGCCCGCGACCTCGCCCGCGAAGCTCATCTGCAGGTCGGCCGCGGTGAGCTCCGGCCCCAACAGCCAGTCGCGGCCGGCCAGGGACCGCTCGACGTAGCCCAGGTGGTTGGCCAGTTCACTCTCGATGCGCGGATGCAGCGGCGCGCCCGCCTCGCCCAGCCGGCCGACGTACATCAGCAGCATCAGCGGCAGCATCAGCGAGCCCTCCGCATAGTGCATCCACTGGTTATAGGCCTCGTAGGCCTCGGTTCCCGTCGCTGGGGCCAGCCGGCCAGCCCCATGCTTGCGGACGATGTAGTCGAGGACAGCGCCCGACTCGTGGATGGTCAGGCCGTCATCCGTAATCACCGGCGACTTGCCCAGCGGATGGACGGCGGTGAGCTCCGGCGGGGCCAGGCGGGTCGTGGGGTCGCGCTCGTAAAACTTGATCTCGTACGGCGTGCCCAATTCCTCCAGCAGCCAGAGCACCCGCTGCGAGCGGCTATCGTTGAGGTGATGGAGGACGAGCATGGACCGGCGTTTCCTGTTCTTTGCGTCAGCACACAAAACCGGCCTGACGTGACGCAACGCAAGCCTGCCATAAAGGGCCATGAGCCTGGTTCTGCCGAACATCCTCGACCTGCTGGACGACGCCGCCCATGAGGCAGGGACGCTGGCGACCGCCCTCGCGAACGCCGTCGCCGGACGCGTGACGCAGGACGGCCGGCTCGACCGCGTGGCGCTCGACGCCGAGCAGCACGTGGCGCACGGGCTGGCGTGGACCGCCGCCTACGCCGAGACCCTGCGCCAGGTCGCCGCCTGGGCCCGCGCGCTGGACGCCGACGGGCGCCTGACCGAGGCCGAGGCGCTGCCGGCGCAGCTTCTGGCCCATGAGTATCTGAGCCAGCTGGTCGGCGGGATCCCGATGAACCAGGGCGAGATCTTCCGGGCCGGTGAGATCGTCGCGCCGGCCAAACGTCCGGACGCCATCCTGGACCGGCTGCGCCCGGGCGCGTCCCAGCCGGTGAAGCTGCGCATCGTCGCGTTGCTGGAGCTGGCCCGCGGCCGCCCGTCCCTGGAAGCCAGCGGCCTGGACGAAACCCTGGAAGCCGTGCGCGACCAGTTCCATGCCTTCACCAATGAGAGGATCTCGCCGTTCGCACATGGCTGGCACCTGCGCGACGAGTTGATCCCCCTGTCGTTGCTGGATGAACTGGGCGAGCTGGGCGTGTTCGGCCTGACCGCGCCCGAGGAATGGGGCGGCTCGGGTCTGGGCAAGGTGGCCATGTGCGTGGTGTCCGAGGCGCTCTCGCGCGGCTGGATCGGGACGGGCTCGCTGGGCACCCGCTCGGAGATCGCTGCCGAGCTGATCCTGGCGCATGCCACCGCCGAGCAGAAGGCGAAGTTCCTGCCCGGTATCGCCGCCGGCGCGATCATCCCCACCGCCGTGTTCACCGAGCCGGAGGCCGGCTCCGACCTGGGGTCCCTGCGCACCCGCGCGGTGCGCGACGGCGATGTCTGGCGGGTGTCCGGCGCCAAGACCTGGATCACCCATGCGGCCCGCGCCGACCTCATGACCCTGCTGGTCCGGACCGACCCGGACAAGCAGGACCATCGGGGCCTGTCCATGTTCCTGGCTGAGAAACCCCGCGGCGCCGACGGCCAGCCGTTCCCGGCGCCCGGCATGAGCGGCGGCGAGATCGGGGTGATCGGCTATCGCGGTATGAAGGAGTACGAGATCGCCTTCGACGGCTTCGAAGTCCCGCATGCCCACCTGCTGGGTGGCCAGGAAGGGCAGGGCTTCGTCCAGCTGATGGCCACGTTCGAAAGCGCGCGGATCCAGACCGCGGCGCGCGCCATCGGCGTGGCGCAGAACGCCCTCGACCTGGCGCTCGACTATGCCTTGCAGCGCCACCAGTTCGGCGGTCCGATCGCCGGTTTTCCGCGCGTGGCCAACAAACTGGCGATGATGGCCGCCGAGATCCTGGGCGCACGGCGTCTGGCGTGGTTCGCGGCGCGCGCGAAAGACGAGGGGCGCCGCTGCGACCTGGAGGCTGGCATGGCGAAGCTGACGGCGGCCCGCATCGCCTGGGCGGCGGCCGACAACGCCGTGCAGATCCATGGCGGGACGGGTTTCGCGGTGGAACAGCCGGTCAGCCGCGTGCTGGCCGATGCGCGGATCCTCAACATCTTCGAAGGCGCTGGCGAGATCCAGGCGCAGGTGATCGCCCGGCGGCTGCTGGAAGGCGCAAACTGACGGGACGGCCGGCGCTCAGGAGCGCGGCGCGGTCAGCCTCGACGCGCTCCGGCCAGCAGGATGCGGATCTGGTCGCGGGCGCGCGCCTGCAGGGCGTCCAGACTCCAGCCTTCGAAAATCGCCTGTGGGTAATTCGACAGATAGGCGTCGAACAGCATCTGGCTGCGCAGCTTGACTTCGGCTTCCTGCGACAACTCGCCGCGCTCCACGGCGATAGTCAATTGGTCGGCGAAGAGCTCGTGGAAGGCGGCCGCCGACGACATGCCTCGCAATGTCGGGCCGCCATCCTTGTCCCACGACACGGAAAACGCGGCGCGGGCCAATTGCAGGCGGGTTTTGTAGAAGGTGTAGCCCGCCATGAAGATCTTCAGGAGGACGTCTTCCACATTCCGACCGCGAACGGCGGCGTCGCGCATGGCGCCCGTCAGGGCCTCCATGTCGTCATGCATGATCTCTCGGAAGAGGTCTGACTTGTCAGCGAAATTCGCGAACACAGCCCCGGTGGACATGCCGGCCGCCGCCGCGATGTCGCGGATGGTGGCGCCCTCGTAGCCCTGTTCGCTGAACAGGCGACGAGCAGCGGCGAGGACCTTGAGGCGGGTCTGTTGCTTGGCGATAGCGCGACGGGTGGGGGCGCGCGTCGGTGCGTCGACGGCGACCTGAGTTGGGGAGATGTGCTTCATTCTTCTCTTGTATTTCAGCAGGAGGGGAAGCCCGCCGATCTAAGGTGGTGACGAGTGCCGGTTGCGTTAGCACCGGCGACGAACACGCTCAACAAACGCTGGGCACTAGCATGTAACAGCCGGGAAACCATCGCTGGCGAGCGCGTCATGATGACGCTCACAGCGAAGCCTAAGCACTTTTGAAACAACGCTTCCTGCGCCGGGTCAATATCTGTCGTTCTACCGGAGGCGATTCTCGCTGAACATGATCAGGAGGGCCATCGCCAACTTTACATTCAACTATGTCCTGGCCATGGCGTAGCGCCGTTCCAGGGCCTAAGCTAGCCGCATGGACGCCTTTGACTACCTCATCTTCGCCGCCCTGGCCGCCGTGGCCACGGTCCTGGCGCTGGGCATCTACGCGCTGTTCCGTGGCGGCGACTTCGGACGGTCCTGGTCGAACAAGTTGATGCGCCTGCGCGTCCTCACTCAGGCGATCGCGGTGGCGGTGCTGATGCTGGCGGTCTGGTGGCGTAGTAGTCAAGGCTAAGATGGTCACCCTCAACCGCATCTACACGCGCACCGGTGACGCCGGCACGACCCGGCTGGCGAGCGGCGCGACCGTCAGCAAGACCGACCTGCGGGTCGAAACCTACGGCGCCGTGGACGAGGCGAACGCCTGCATTGGCCTGGCTCGCGTTCATCTGGGCTCCGACCCGGAGCTCGACGCCATGCTGGCGCGCATCCAGAACGAGATGTTCGACCTGGGCGCCGATCTCGCCAACCCGCCCAGGCCGGACGAGGTCGACGGCTCCATGCTCCGCGTGCTGGACAGTCAGATCGCCCGCATCGAGGGCGAAATCGACAGCCTGAACGCGCGCCTGCCGGGCCTGAAGTCCTTCATCCTTCCGGGGGGTTCGCCCGCCGCCGCCGCGCTGCACCTGGCCCGCACCGTCTGCCGCCGGGCCGAGCGCGAAGCGGTGCGCCTGATCGAGGCGGGCGAGCCGGTCAGCGGCCCTTCGCTCCGCTACCTGAACCGGCTCTCGGACTTCCTCTTCGTCGCCGCTCGCTGGGCCAACGACCAGGGCCGGGCCGAGGTCTTCTGGAAATCCGGGGCGACGCGCTCCCTGCCCTGACAGGCGGGCGGCGCTACTTCTTCGCCGGCGCCGCCGGACGGCCGATCGCCTTCTTCGCTTCGGCCTCGGCCTGCTTGTCCTGGATCGTGCGGCCCGTGATGTCGGAGATGAGCACCGGCTGAGCACAGACCCGCTCGCCCGCATCCCACCACTTGTGCTGCTCCTTCTCGCACTTGTTGCGCGGGGCGACCCAGCCGATCTGCCAGACGCCGACGCCAACGGCGAGGATCACGAAGAGGGCGATGAAGATGAGCTTCAGGCGCTCGATGTTCGGGTTCATGGGCGGCTTTTACGGAAGTATGCCCCCCGCTGGCTAGCCTTGTGCGCCGCCGCGATCCTCACGTGCACGTGCTTGCAATGCCCGGCGGAACCTTTATTGCCCACCCGGCTCATTTCTTTCCGCAAACAATTTGAGGCGCTAGCAACCCATGAAGGTGTTGGTCCCGGTGAAGCGGGTGATCGACTACAACGTCAAGGCCCGTGTGAAGGCCGATCAGACGGGTGTCGACCTCGCCAACGTTAAGATGTCGATGAACCCGTTCTGCGAGATCGCAGTCGAAGAAGCGGTTCGTCTGAAGGAAAAGGGCGCCGCGACCGAAATCGTCGCCGTGTCCGTCGGTCCGCAGCAGGCGCAGGAGACGCTGCGCACCGCCCTGGCCATGGGCGCCGACCGCGCCATCCTCGTCCTGACAGACCAGGACCTCGAGCCTTTGGCCGTGGCCAAGGTGCTGAAGGCGATCATCGCCGAGGAAAGCCCCGAGTTGGTGCTCATGGGCAAGCAGGCCATCGACGGCGACAACAACGCCACCGGACAGATGCTGGCGGCCCTGCTCGACTGGCCGCAGGCCGCGTTCGCCTCGGAAGTCGTGATCGAAGGCGGCAAGGCCAAGGTCACGCGCGAAGTCGATGGCGGCCTGCAGACGCTGGATGTGAACCTGCCGGCGGTGGTCACCGCGGACCTGCGCCTCAACGAACCGCGCTACGCCTCGCTGCCCAACATCATGAAAGCCAAGAAGAAGCCGCTCGACGTGAAGGAGCTCGGCTCCCTGGGCGTCGACACGACCGCGAAACTGAAGGTCGTGAAGGTCACGGAGCCGCCGAAACGCGGTGGCGGGATCAAGGTCGAGACGGCCGCCGATCTGGTCATGAAGCTGAAAAACGAAGCGGGAGTGCTCTAGGATGGCCGTTCTCGTCGTCGCCGATCACGACAACCAAACCCTCAAGGACAACACCCACAAGGTCGTGACCGCCGCCCTGGCGATCTCGGGCGACGTGGACGTCTTGGTGGCCGCAACCAACACCGCGGCCCTCGCCGCCGAAGCCGCCAAGATCGCCGGCGTGCGCAAGGTCCTGACGGCGGAATCCGCCGAACTGGGCCAGGGCCTGGCCGAAGCCTTCCAGGACCTCATCGTGGGCCTGATGGGGAACTACGACGCGGTGCTGACGCCAGCCACCACCCAGGGCAAGAACTTCAGCCCCCGGGTCGCCGCCAAGCTGGACGTGTCCCAGATCTCGGACGTGGTCGAGGTGGTGGACGCCAACACCTTCGTTCGCCCGATCTACGCCGGCAACGCGCTGGAGACCGTCCAGTCGTCCGATGCCAAGAAGGTGCTCACCGTCCGCCCGACCGCCTTCAAGGCGACCGCGGAAGGCGGCTCGGCCGCCGTGGAGAGCGTCTCTGCGCCCGCCGCCCCGGCCAAGAGCCGCTTCGTCGACCAGAAGATCGTCAAGTCGGCCCGTCCCGACCTGGGCGCCGCGAAGATCGTGGTCTCGGGTGGTCGCGCCATGGGCTCGGCTGAAGAGTTCCAGAAGATCATCGAGCCCCTCGCTGACAAGCTTGGCGCCGCGGTGGGCGCCTCGCGCGCGGCCGTCGACGCCGGCTATGCGCCGAACGACTATCAAGTGGGCCAAACGGGCAAGGTCGTGGCCCCGGAGCTCTACATCGCCATCGGCATCTCGGGCGCCATCCAGCACTTGGCCGGCATGAAGGACTCCAAGGTCATCGTGGCGATCAACAAGGACGGCGACGCGCCGATCTTCCAGGTCGCCGACTATGGTCTTGTGGCGGACTACAAGGCCGCTGTTCCCGAGCTCATGAGCGAACTGGCCAAGGTCGGTCGGTAAGCCTCACGGCTAGGCGGATTATCCAAGGGCGGCCTGTCATGGGCCGCCCTTTTTCGTTCGCGGGTCACAGCGCCTGCGGGATAGGAACCGCGCCTCTCTGCAGCCTTATTCAACACCTACAAGTTGTGACAAGACTCGATTTCCGCACCGCGTGTTATCCGGACGATCTTGGGAGCGTGTCCAGGAGTCCTCGCGCTTTCGGTGATCTGTTGCGACGCAGCAATTCCCCTTGCCGCACTGCGCTATACAGATGCTAAAAGCTGCGACTGTTAGAAAGTTGCCATAAAAAGTGGCATGCGCTCTCCAAGGATTCACGCCTGTGGTTGACATCAAGACGGTCGGCGTCATCGGCGCCGGGCAAATGGGTTCCGGCATTGCCCATGTCTGCGCCCTGGGAGGCTACGACGTCTTGCTGCACGACGTCAGCCCCGCTCGGATCGACGAAGGCATCGCCCAGATCGAGAAGAACATGGTTCGGCAGGTCTCGCGCGGCCTCATCGAACATGCCGCGATGCAGACCGCCATCGCCCGTATCAAGCCGGCGGCCGAGTTGCAGAGCATCGGCGCGACCGATCTCGCCATCGAGGCCGCGACCGAGCACGAAGAAACCAAGAAGGCCATCTTCAAGGCGCTGCAGCCGCATCTGACGCCTCACACCCTGCTGGCCTCGAACACCTCGTCGATCTCGATCACCCGTCTGGCCTCCACCACCGATCGTCCCGGTAAGTTCATCGGCCTGCACTTCATGAACCCCGCGCCGGTCATGAAGCTGGTCGAAATCATCCGCGGCATTGCGACCGACGCCGACACCTACGAACTTGCCGTCAGCTTCACCCAATCCCTGGGCAAGACCACCTCGAACGCCGAAGACTTCCCGGCCTTCATCGTCAACCGCGTGCTGGTGCCGATGATCAACGAGGCGATCTACACCCTGTACGAAGGCGTGGGCACGGTCGAAGCCATCGACACGGCGCTCCGGCTCGGCGCCAACCACCCGATGGGTCCGCTCGAATTGGGCGACTTCATCGGCCTCGACACCGTGCTCTCGATCATGAACGTGCTCTACGAGGGCCTCGCGGACTCCAAGTACCGTCCCTGCCCGCTGCTCGTGAAATACGTCGAAGCCGGCTGGCTGGGCCGCAAGTCGGGTCGCGGATTCTACGACTATCGCGGCGACAAGCCGATCCCGACGCGGTGATCTATGCGCGGTGCGTCGATCCGTTCGGCGTGAACCGGTCCATGAACCAGCCGGACACCTGAGATCTCGGGTTCAGCCGGCGCCGCGATCCGCAGGCGGCGGCTCCCGATTCGACGTTAACCAAACCCGAACCCGCCGCATGGTTAATGAATTCGACGCGCCTGGACTCCACAGCGGATACTCCGGGTGATTCGGAACAGGACCCATGCGGCGGCTCACTCTCGCGCTCCTCTGTGCAACCTACATCTGCCTGTCGTTGATCGTTGCGCTCAGCCTATGGCGCAACGGCGCGGGCTGGGGCGTGGCGCTCTCGTCCATGATGGGATGTTTCGGCCTTTGCCTGGCCTCGCACGGCATGATCATGCGCTTCCTCGAGATGCGGGAGATCCGCGTCGAGGTGGAAGCCGTGCGCGACGCCCACCGGATCCTGCTGGACCAGGTGGTTCGCATCGACGGCCGGCTGACGGAGGTCGCCTCGGTGGTGGACGCCGACAAATCGCGCTCGAACGAGCTGACGGGCGAGGTCCACCTGCTGGAGAAGCTGGTCCAGAAGATGAGCCGCCGGTTCGACGAACCTCAGGCGCCGTATCTCGCGGCCCGCGGCGGACAGAACCTGCGCGGCCAGGACGTTCGCCAGCCGCGCGGCATGATGGAGATCGTGCGCGAGGCGCTCTCCGAGAACCGGATCGACCTCTATCTGCAGCCGGTGGTCGGCCTGCCCCAGCGCAAGACGGTCTTCTACGAGAGCTTCTCGCGCCTGCGCGACGTCACCGGCCAGGTGATCATGCCGGCCGAGTACCTGGCGGTGGCCGAACCCGCCGGGCTGGTCACGGCCATCGACAACCTGCTGCTGTTCCGTTGTGTCCAGATCGTCCGACGGCTGGCCCGCCAGGACCGCCGCGTCGGAATCTTCTGCAATATCTCCATGTCGAGCCTGGGAGACGAGGAATTCTTCCCGCAGTTCCTGGACCTGCTGCGGGCCAACCGCGACCTCGCCCCGGCCATCGTGTTCGAGGTGGGCCAGGCAGCGTTCGAGGGCCGCAACGCCATCCAGGCCCGCAACATGGCCCGGCTCGCCGACCTCGGCTTCCGCTTCTCCATCGACAAGGTCACCAACCTCGACCTGGACCTGCAGGACCTGACCCGCGCCGACGTGAAGTTCGTGAAGGTGGCCGCCCAGACGCTGCTGGACGAGCTCACCGAGATCGACGACCGGCTGGTGCTGCGCTCCATGCCCGACCTGGCCGCCGAGGACTTCGCCCTGCTGCTGCGCCGCTACGGCGTCGATCTGGTGGCCGAGAAGGTCGAGAGCGAACGCCAGGTCGTGGACATCCTCGACCTGGATATCCGGCTGGCCCAGGGGCACCTGTTCGGCGAGCCGCGCGCGATCAAGAATGACGTGCTGGCCGAGGCCGGCGCGCCGCCCTCCAACGTGGAGCGCATGCGCGTGCGGGCGGCCTAGGACCGCAGAAAACGCCGGAGACGCAGAGGGTCCGCGCCGGCGGGCCCTTTTTCGTTTCCATGCCGCCGCCTGATTGTTACGAGCGCCCGCGACGCGGGCAGGACGGTCGCGCTGCTTTCCGTGCCCTTCCGTATTTTCCGTGGTTCCCTTTCGATGACCTCCACCACACCGATCTCCGGGCTCTCCGAGCTGGCCTCGCGCTACGACGTGCTGCTCTGCGACGTCTGGGGCGTGATCCACAACGGCCGCGAACATTTCCCCGCGGCCTGCGCCGCCCTGGCGCGGTTCCGGGCCGAGGTCGGGCCGGTGATCCTGATCTCCAACGCGCCCCGGCCGCATGGCCCGATCATCGAACAACTGGATGCGCTGGGGGTGCCGCGCGCCGCATGGACGAAGCTGGTCACGTCAGGCGACGCCACCCGCGCCCTGTTGGGTGAACGCGCGCCCGGCCCGGTCTGGAAGATCGGGCCCGAGCGCGACTGGCCGCTCTATGCCGGGCTGGCGCTGACCGACGGCAGCCCTGACGACGCCGCCTTCATCGCGGTGACGGGTCCCTATGACGATGAGAACGACGAACCGTCGGACTACCGCGATCGCTTCGTGGCCTGCGTGGACCGCGGCCTGGAGCTGATCTGCGCGAACCCCGACATCGTCGTCCAGCGCGGCGACAAGCTGATCTACTGCGGCGGCGCCCTCGCCCAGCTCTACGAAAGCCTCGGCGGCAGGGCGATCATGGCCGGCAAGCCCTACGCCCCGATCTACGAGATGGCGCTACGACAGGCGCAGGTTGAACTCGGCCGCGAAATCGACCCGGCGCGGGTGCTGTGCGTGGGCGACGGCCTGCCCACCGATGTCCGCGGCGCCAATGCGCGCGCGCTCGATATCCTGTTTGTCGCCAATGGGATACACGCCACGGAAACCGTGGGTATCCATGGGCTCAACCTGGACGTGGTAAATGATCTTCTCAGGCAAGAAAGTCTGCATGCGACCTGGGCCATAGCCGATATGGCTTGGTAAGCCGCGACTCGCATCGTCGACGAGCACGGGTGGGCGGCGCGGAAAAACGCTGCAACACCGATCAGGGGGAAGCTGCCGTGCAAGGATTCTACTTCGACGAACTATCCGTCGGGCAGACGGCGGAGATGAGCCGCGTCGTGGGCGCCGCCGACATCGAGGCGTTCGCCGAGGTGTCGGGCGACAACAACCCGCTGCACCTGGACGAGGCCTACGCCAAGACCACGACCTTCGGGGCGCGGATCGCGCATGGCATGCTGTCGGCCGCCTATATCTCGGCGATCATCGCGACACGGTTGCCCGGATCGGGAGCGATCTATCTGTCGCAGTCGCTGCGCTTCCGCCGGCCGGTGAAAATCGGCGACCTGGTGGTCGCGCGGGCGACGGTCAAGAAGCTGGACGAGGCCCGCGCGCACGTCACTCTGGACACCACCTGCGAGGTCAACGGCAAGACGGTCATCGACGGGGAAGCTCTAGTGATTGCGCCTCGCCGCCCAGCATGACTTAAACGGCCGCATGAAGCGCATCCGGGTCATTCGAGGTTGGAAAGATCTGCCGCAGAGCGACCGCGGCGCCGCGGTCGCCATGGGCAGTTTCGACGGTGTCCATCGCGGCCACCAGCAGGTGATCGAGTTGGCGGCGCGGGCTGCGCACGAGTTGGGCGCGCCCCTGGGCGTCATCACCTTCGATCCGCACCCGCGGGTCTATTTCCGGCCCGAGGATCCCGCATTCCGGCTGATGAAGACCGACCAGCAGGCGCGCGCCCTGGAAAAGCTCAACGTCGACATGCTGTACGTCCTGCCGTTGGACGCCGAGCTGGCCGGCATGACCGACCGCGAGTTCGCCACCCGCGTGCTGCACCAGGGGCTGGGGGCGCGGCACGTAGCGGTGGGCTTCGACAATTCGTTCGGCAAGGGCCGCACGGGCACGCCCGACACCATGCGGACCTACGGCCATGAGCTGGGCTTCGGCGTCAGCGTCGCCGAGCCGGTGGGTGACCTGGATGGCGACAAGTTCTCGTCGACCGCTGTGCGCGAGGCCCTGCGCGACGGGCGACCTGAGGATGCCGCGGAGATCCTGGGCCGCCCCTTCGCTATCGAGGGCACGGTGCAGCGCGGCCGGCAACTCGGCCGCAAGCTGGGCTTCCCCACCGCGAACGTCGACCTGGGAGACTATGTGGCCCCGAAGTTCGGGGTCTACGCCACGCGCACCCGCCTTTCGGACGGACGCGAGTTCTCAGGCGTCGCCAATATCGGCGTGAACCCCACGGTCCAGGGTGTGACCCGACCCCTGCTCGAGGTGTGGCTCTTCGACTTCAACGAGGACATCTACGACCGGATCATCGAGACGGACCTGGTCGCGTTCCTGCGGCCCGAGGAGAAGTTCGAGGACCTCGAGATCATGACCGGGCAGGTGATGAAAGACGCCGAACGGGCGCGGCAGATCCTGGCGACGTGACGCCGCTTATCGGGCGACCGTGATGTCCTTGATCATGGTCTGGACCGTGGCCTTCTCGCCGACGTTCCAGAGCACCTTCAGATAGGCGAGGGTCCGGGTCGCGGCCTCGTCCTGCTTCCACTCGCAGCCGTGGAACCGGCAGTTCTCGAACACCGGCGGAGCGCCGCCCGAATAGACGAGGCGAGAATCCCGGAACTCGCAGTCGGTGAAGGTCTCGCCGTCGAGCGCGACGGTTTCGTGGTTGTACATGATGGCGGTTTGCATCGGTGTTCTCAGGTCTCGTCTGTCGGCGCGTCGGGAGCGCCCTCGGCGCGGTCGCGGTCGCGTTGCTCGCGCTTGGCGGCCGCTTTCTCAGCGGTCTTGATCGCCTTCTGGCGATCGCGTTCCATGCGCTCGAACTGGTAGTTGGGCTTGCGCGCCATCGGTCCGCTCCGTGCTGGGCTACTAGGGTGTGACAGCCGGAAGTGGATGCCGGTTCAGGCGTCCGTCACCCTCTGAACTTCTGAATCAAAGCCTGTTTGTCCGGTCCAGACGGGTCCGGTCCAGACGGGTCCGGACCGGACGAGCTCTTAGGATCGCGCCTTGCGGGCGGCGTACCGGGCGTCGCGCTTGGCCTTCTGTTCCGCCTTGCTCAGGGCCTTGCGTTCCTTGCGCTCACCGCGTTTGGCGTCGAGGGCATTCGCGGCGTCCGCTTCTTCGGCGAGCCGGGCAGCCTCGGCAGCCTCGGCCGCAGCCTGCGCCCGAACGACCTTGGCCTCGGCGCGGGCTTCCCGCACCTGCGCCAGCTCGGCGGCGCGTGCGAGGGCGCGCGGCTGGAAATCGGTGGCCACGACCGTCGGCTTCGCGCGGAAGCCAGCCAGCAGGGCCTTCTTGGCGTCAGCCGCCGTCTTCAGTCGCTCGGAGAAGCCGGTGCGCTGGAATTCGTTCATATGGGCCTTCAGGTTTGCGGCGGTGCGCTGGACGCCGGATAGGTCGCTGCGCAGATCGCCTCGAGATGGCCGCGAATGCCACGCGGCGCGAGGAGCGCATCCACGGCCCGGCAGCCATCGGCCTTCAGCCGCTGCTTCAGGGCAGCAACGTCCGGAACGTGGCCGGCGCGAGCCAGCTGGTAAGCGCGTTCAATGGTTGATGTGGTCATGGTGCGATCGCGCCCGGCAGCGGAGCGGACAGATGCCCGCCCCGCCGCGAGGCATAGTCCCTAGGCGGCTTGGAGTTGGCCGGCCGACATCTTGCCGCTGCGCTGATCGCGCTCCAGCTCGAAGGAGACCTTTTGACCTTCGTTCAGCGAGCCGAGGCCCGCACGCTCGACCGCCGAGATGTGCACGAAAACGTCGTTGCCGCCGTCATCGGGTTGGATGAAGCCGAAGCCCTTGGTGGGGTTGAACCACTTCACGGTGCCAGTCGTCATGTGTTGTCGCTTTCAAAGTAAATGTTGGCGTGCGCCGAGTGACGCTCCGCATCAAATTATCGGAATTGACGTTGGGAAGTCCGGGCTCGATCCGAAGAAAAAGCGTGGAGAGCAACCGAACCAAATCGATATTCGATGGGTCCTTATACGCGATAGCGGCGCGTTTGGCCAGGGTCATTGTTTTCGGGGCGAGATGCGGCGGCGAGCGGCTGTACCGGACGGGCCTCATCCATGCGCTTCACGCCTGTTACAGCCTTCGCAATAGGCGGCGGCCGGGGATGACGCCTACGCCGCTCTCTGTTAGAGCGACGGCGATGTTTTCGGTTCGGACAAGCCTGCGAATTACCTGCCCGGCGTGACGCCGCCGGGCGGTCGATCCAGCGCGCGCCGGGTTCACCGTTGAATCCCGTCATCCCCGGTCAACGAAGCGGCGAGCGCCGTGGAGGCCGTACCGGGGACTTCCGAACCAGCTGGATAGAGTGATGGCCGACGACGCCGAAAAGCCCACCCGCGACTACCGCGAGACCGTCTTCCTTCCGGAGACGCCGTTCCCCATGCGCGCAGGCCTGCCGCAGAAGGAGCCGCAGACCCTGGCGAAATGGGCGGAGCTCGACCTCTACCGCGCCATCCGTGCGGAGCGGCAGCGAGCGGGCGCGCCGCTGTTCGTGCTGCACGACGGGCCGCCCTACGCGAATGGCGCGATCCACATCGGCCACGCGCTGCAGAAGACGCTGAAGGACTTCGTGGTCCGCTCGAAGTTCCTGCTGGGCTACGACGTCGATTACGTCCCCGGCTGGGACTGCCACGGCCTGCCGATCGAGTGGAAGATCGAGGAGGAACTGCGTGGCCAGGGCCGCCGCAAGGACGAGGTCTCCAAGGCCGAGTTCCGCACCCGCTGCCGCGAGTATGCGACCCACTGGATCAACGTCCAGAGGGACGGCTTCAAGCGTCTGGGCGTGCTGGGCGACTGGGAGAACCGCTACGCCACCATGGACTACCCGAGCGAGGCCGCGATCGTGGCCGAGTTCCACAAGTTCGTAGCCTCGGGCCAGCTCTACCGCGGCTCGAAGCCGGTGATGTGGAGCCCGGTGGAGCGCACGGCCCTGGCGGACGCCGAGGTCGAATACCACGATCACGTCAGCCCGACGATCTGGGTCAAGTTCCCGGTGGTCGAGGGAAGCGACGCCGCCCGCGGCGCCTCGGTGGTGATCTGGACCACCACGCCCTGGACCATCCCCGCCAACCGGGCGGTCAGCTACAACGAGGCGATCGACTACGCCGTCTACCAGGTCGAGGCCATGGAAGAGGGCCTGGAGTTCGAGCCCTGGGCCAGGCCGGGCGACCGGCTGGTTGTCGCCGAAAAGCTATCGGGCGACGTCTTCAAGGCGGCCAAGATCGCCGCGGCCCGCCGGGTCGAGAAGATCGATTGCCAGGGCATGGTCTGCGAGCATCCGCTCGCGGCGCTTGATACCCACTACGCCTTCCAGGTCCCGCTGCTGGCTGGCGACCACGTGACGGACGACGCGGGTACGGGCTTCGTCCACACGGCGCCGGGCCACGGCGCCGACGACTACCTGGTCTGGCTGGCGCACGGGCATCGCGAGATCCCCGAGACCGTCGACCCGGACGGCGCCTACTACCCGCACGTGCCGCTGTTCGCCGGGCTGAAGGTGCTGGAGACCGAGGGCAAGAAAGCCGGCAAGTTCGGGCCCGCCAATGGCGCGGTCATGGATAAGCTGATCGAGGCGGGCCACCTGCTCGCCCGCGGTCGGATGGAGCACAGCTATCCGCACTCGTGGCGCTCCAAGGCCCCGGTGATCTTCCGCAACACGCCGCAGTGGTTCATCCGCATGGACGAGCCGATCGATACGCTGCAGGCGGGCGGCCGCACCCTGCGCGAGGTGGCGCTGGAGTCCATCGAAGCCACCACCTTCTACCCGGCCGCGGGCAAGAACCGCATCCGTTCGATGGTGGAGAGCCGCCCCGACTGGCTGATCAGCCGCCAGCGCGCGTGGGGCGCGCCGCTCGCCATGTTCGTCGACAAGGAAACCAGTCACCCGCTGCACGACCCGGACGTGGACAAGCGCATCGTCGAGGCGATCCGCAGCGAGGGCGCCGACGCCTGGTTCACCCGTCCCGTCACCGACTTCCTGGGCAGCCACGACCCGGACCGCTACGAAAAGATCGAGGACATCCTCGACGTCTGGTTCGACAGCGGCTCGACCCACGCCTTTACCCTGGAGGACCGCGCCCATACCAGGTGGCCGGCCGACCTCTACCTGGAAGGCTCGGACCAGCATCGCGGCTGGTTCCAATCCTCGCTGCTGGAAAGCTCGGGCACCCGGGGCCGCGCGCCCTATGACGCCATCCTCACCCACGGCTTCACCATGGATGAGCACGGCGAGAAGATGTCCAAGTCCAAGGGCAACACCGTGGACCCCGAGGTGGTGATCCGCGAAAGCGGCGCCGAGATCATCCGCCTGTGGGCCGCGATGATCGACTACGCCGACGACAGCCGGATCGGGAAGACGATCCTGCAGACCACCTCCGACGCCTACCGCAAGCTCCGCAACACGGTGCGCTACATGCTGGGCGCCTTGGCCGACTACGGCCCGGACGAGGCGGTGGAACTGGAGCAGATGCCGCCGCTCGAGCGCTTCATCCTGCACCGGCTGCACGAGCTGGATGCCCAGGTCCGCACCGCCTACGAAGGCTATCTGTTCCAGGACGTGATCCGGCCCCTGACCGAATTCTGCCAGAACGAGCTCTCGGCGCTGTTCTTCGACATCCGGCGCGACAGCCTCTACTGCGACCAGCCGTCTTCGCTGACCCGCCGGGCCGCGCGCACCGTGATGGAAGCGGTGTTCGAGCGGTTGACCGCGTGGCTGAGCCC
>DASVNS010000076.1:0-4228 GCA_036383735.1 Phenylobacterium sp.
CCGTCGCCGATCAGGGTCGCCCCCTTCACCGGCGTGGTCAGCTTGCCGTCCTCGATGAGGTAGGCCTCGGTGCACTGGAAGACGAACTTGCCGTTGGTGATGTCCACCTGGCCGCCGCCGAAGTTGGCGCAGTAGAGGCCGCGCTGGGTCGAGGCGATCATCTCCGCCTGCGAATGGCTCCCGCCCAGCATGGCGGTGTTGGTCATCCGCGGCATGGGCATGTGGGCGTAGGACTGACGCCGCGCATTGCCGGTGGGCTGCATGCCCATCAGCCGGGCGCTCATCCGGTCATGCATGTAGCCGACCAGGATGCCGTCCTCGATCAGGATGGTGCGTTCGGTGGGCGTGCCCTCGTCGTCGACCGTCAGCGAGCCGCGGCGGTTCAGGATCGTGCCGTCGTCGAAGACCGTGACGCCGGGCGCCGCCACGCGCTCGCCGAGCTTGCCGGAAAACGCCGAGGTGCCCTTGCGGTTGAAGTCGCCTTCGAGGCCGTGGCCCACCGCCTCGTGCAGCAGCACGCCGTTCCAGCCGGGGCCGAGCACCACGTCCATCTCGCCGGCCGGGCAGGGGACGGCGTCCAGGTTGGTGAGCGCCTGGCGCAGGGCTTCGTCGACCTGGGCCTGCCATTTGTCGGGGGTGATCCAGGCTTCGAAGCCCGCGCGACCGCCGGCGCCGGTGTAGCCGTTCTCGCGCTTGCCATCGCGCTCGACGGTCAGTTGCACGTTGATCCGGCATAGCGGGCGGACGTCGCGGATCAGCCGGCCATCGGCGCGCAGGATCTCGACCGTGCGCCGCTCGCCGGCGATGGCCGCCATGACCTGGACCACCCGAGGGTCGCGGGCGCGCGCCCAGGCGTCGATCTCCTGCAACAGGGCGACCTTGTCGGAGAACGCCGGCGAGGCGAGGGGATTGTCCTCGCCGTAGAGCTTGGCGTTGGTCGGGCGCGGGGCCTCGGCGGCCGTGCCGGCATAGCCGCGCTTGGCCAGCTGCGCCGAATCGGCGGCCCGCCGGATGGCGGCTTCCGAGATTTCCGAGGCGTGGGCATAGCCGGCGGTCTCGCCCGCCACGACGCGGAGGCCGAAGCCCTCGGTGGCGTCATACGAGGCCGACTTCAGCCGGCCGTCGTCGAACAGGAACGACTCGCTCTCCGAGCGCTCGACGAACAGTTCGCCGTCGTCGGCGCCGACCAGGGCGTCGCCGAGGATCTCGCGGGCGCGGGCCGGGTCCACGCCGGCGGAATCGAGGATCGAGAGGGAGGGGACGGGAGCGTTCATGCGGGGAAGATAGGGGGTGAGGCGGCCCGCGTCACCCGCGACAAAATCCAATCCTCTCCGGGCGCACGCCAGGTAGGGGGCTACTTCAACGGGTCGTGCGCCCAGTTCATGAGGCTCCAGCGCCATCGCGTGTCCGCGACCTCGCCCCAGGGCCGCTGCGCCAGATGGCGGCGGTGATAGCCGATGACCTTCTTCATGTGGCGGTAGTCGGCGTCGGTGAGGTCGGCGACCTTCATGTCTCGGATCTTCAGGATCTTGCGAGCCGATTGCCGGCCCACCGATTCGGCCTCTCCCTTGCGGATCATGCCCACCTTCCGGCTCTCCGGGGTTTCCAGCCAGCGGCGCAGCTCAGCCTGGGTCATGTTGGCCAGACGGTTGAACTCGCGCCTGATCTCAGCCTCCTCATCAGGGCTCAGGTGCATTGAAAACGCCTTCGGATAACAGGGTGTCGCGCGACCACGCCCTGTAAGGCCTCCCAACGCCTTGGCAAGCTTCGGGGATGCGCGTATGGACCGCCGCGAAGGGGCCGGTCGGCGTCGCGAAAGCCGCGTCCGTGCGTCCCGTTCCGAAGTCGTCGGAGGTCTCCCGCCCGGTTCGCGGGGCGCCTCCGGCCAGATAGACCGAGGGGACATGAAGTCGAGCTTTAACGGATTGCGGACGCGGGCGACGGGAGCCCTCGCTGGCGCAGCGACGGCGTTCTGGGGCGCAGCGGCCATGGCCGCCGACAAGTACGGTCAGCCCACGGACGGGGCGATCGACCTGCAGCCCGGCGTGACGCCGCTGCGTGAAGACGCGATCTGGTTCCACAACGTCATCCTGCTGCCGATCATCTCCCTGATCACGCTGTTCGTGGCGGGGCTGCTGATCTGGGTCATCGTCCGCTACAACAAGCGGGCGAACCCGGTGCCGGCGAAGTGGAGCCACAATACCCTGGTCGAGGTCATCTGGACCCTCGCGCCGGTGCTGATCCTGGTGTTCATCTCGATCTTCTCGTTCCGGCTGCTGTTCGCCTACAACGACATGCCGAAGCCCGACCTGACCATCAAGGCGACGGGCTACCAGTGGTACTGGGGCTATGAGTATCCCGACCAGAAGATCGGCGAGTTCGTCTCCAACATCCTTCCGGAAGACCAGGCCAAGGCCAAGGGCGAGCCCTACAAGCTGGCCGTGACCGAACCGCTGGTGGTCCCGGTGAACAAGGTCGTGCGCGTCCAGGTGACCGGCGCCGACGTGATCCACGCCTTCGCCGTTCCGTCGTTCGGCGTCATCACCGACGCGGTTCCCGGCCGCCTGAACGAAACCTGGTTCAAGGCCGACCGGATCGGCACCTACTACGGCAACTGCCGTGAGCTCTGCGGCATCGACCACGCGTTCATGCCGATCGAAGTCCGGGTGGTGAGCCAGGCCGACTTCGACGCCTGGGTCGCCACCAAGGGCGGATCCAAGCCCGGCGCTGCGCCGCCGGCGGTCGCGGCTTCCGCCCCCGCCGCAGGTCAACCGGCCGCCGCGACCGCGCCGGTCAACCCCGCCGCTCCGCCTCCCGCGACGCCCGAGCCCAAGGCTCCCGCCGCCACCACGCCTGCGCCGACGGCGCCGGCTGCGAAATAAGCTCAGGATCCGCGTAAGATGGCCCACGCCGCCGCTCACGACCACCACGACGACCACGGGGAACATAAGCCCGGGTTCTTCGTCCGCTGGTTCCTTTCGACGAACCACAAGGACATCGGCACGCTCTACATCATCTTCGCCATCATGGCGGGGATCGTGGGGGGCGCCCTGTCCGGCCTCATCCGCCTCGAGCTCGCCGAGCCCGGCATCCAGTACTTCAAGGCCGGGACCTGGCTGGCGCAGACCGGCCTCGTGGAGGCCTCCAAGCACGGCTACAACGCCGTGGTCACGGCCCACGCCCTGGTCATGATCTTCTTCATGGTCATGCCGGCGATGATCGGCGGCTTCGGCAACTGGTTCGTGCCGCTGATGATCGGCGCGCCGGACATGGCCTTCCCGCGGATGAACAACATCTCGTTCTGGCTGCTGGTGGCCGCCTGGGTGATGCTGATCACCTCGATGTTCGTCGACGGCGGCCCGGGCCGTGGGTTCGGCGGCGGTTGGACGATCTACCCGCCGCTATCGACCCTGGGCCACACCGGTCCCGCCATGGACTGCGCGATCCTCGCCCTCCACCTGGCGGGCGCCAGCTCGATCCTGGGCGCCATCAACTTCATCACCACGATCTTCAACATGCGCGCGCCGGGCATGACCCTGCACCGCATGCCGCTGTTCGTGTGGTCGATCCTGGTGACCGTGTTCCTGCTGCTGCTCTCGCTGCCCGTGCTGGCCGGCGCGATCACCATGCTGCTCACGGACCGCAACTTCCACACCCACTTCTTCGACGCCGCGGGCGGCGGCGACCCGGTGATGTTCCAGCACCTGTTCTGGTTCTTCGGGCACCCGGAAGTGTACATCCTGATCCTGCCCGGGTTCGGCATCATCTCGCACATCGTGTCGACGTTCTCGCGCAAGCCGGTCTTCGGCTATCTCGCGATGGCCTACGCCATGGTCGCCATCGGCTTCATCGGCTTCGTCGTGTGGGCCCACCACATGTACACGGTCGGCATGGGCATCGAGCTGCGCGCCTACTTCGTGGCGGCCACCATGGTCATCGCGGTGCCGACGGGCGTGAAGGTGTTCAGCTGGATCGCCACCATGTGGGGCGGCTCCATCGACTTCAAGACGCCCATGCTGTGGGCCGTCGGCTTCATCTTCCTGTTCACCGTGGGCGGCGTCACCGGGGTGGTCCTGGCCAACGCCGGCATCGACTACAGCCTGCACGACACCTACTACGTGGTGGCCCACTTCCACTACGTGCTGTCGCTGGGCGCCGTGTTCGCGATCTTCGCCGGCTTCTACTACTGGTTCGAGAAGATGTGGGGCGTGAAGTACAACGAGTTCCT
>DASVNS010000077.1:0-2269 GCA_036383735.1 Phenylobacterium sp.
TTCGAAGGCGGTGAGAGAGGGCGGCTCGATCACCGTGATCCATCGCGCCGATCGGCTCGCCGACCTGCTGGCGCTGCTCGCCCCCAAGGCCGGGTCCGTCCAGGTGCGGCCGATCCACCCCTTCGCCGACGAGCCGGCCAAACGGGTGCTGGTGCGCGCCATCAAGACCGGCAAGGCGCCGCTGCAACTGCTGCCGCCTCTGGTGCTCCACGACCGCGACGGCGGCAAGCACCGCCCCGAGGTGGAGGCGACCCTGCGCGGAGAGGCGGAGCTGGGCTGGGATTAGATCCCCAGGGTCGCCTTGTAGCCGGGGTCGACGAGGTCCTGCTGTTCGGGGTGCTTCTTGATCCAGGCCGACATGAAGGCGCAGGTCGGGATCACCGTCAGGCTGTGGTCCCGGGCATAGCCGAAAGCGAAGCGGGCCAGGGCGCCGGCGACGCCGCGGCCTTCGAACGCGGAGGGCACAACAGTGTGCGGCAGGACGATCTGGCCGGGCTTCAGCCGATAGTCGGCGAAGGCGACCTCGCCGTCCAGGTTCACCTCGAAGCGGCTCGCTCCGGTGTTGTCGATCACGTTTACATCGGCCATCGCGTCCTCCTGCCCTCTGCTTCTTGACGCGACATCGGCCGCCCGCCAAGGTCCGCCGCGTTCCGACGAGCCATCGGTAGAGGAGAGGTCCACATGTCGCCCATTGCCCACGCAACCCTCCGCTGCGTCGCCGCGACGGCCGCCTGACGGCCCTTCATCCCTTTTCGAGGATGATCCGCGGCCGACGCCAAACGGACCCCAGGGTCACTGGCTCTCGGCCTCAAGGACATCCTCATTGCTGACCTCGGCACTGACCGACTACGGCTGGACCGACGCCCTCCAGGCCGACTTCGAACCCTTTGCCGCCCAGGGCCTGATCGCCGGCCGGATCGTGGTCCAGCAGCGCGGCGGCTATCGTCTGGTGACCGCGCAGGGCGAGATCGACGCGCGGGCCTCCGGCGCGCTGATGAAGGCCACCTCCGACGCCGAACGCCCGACCGCTGGCGACTGGGTGGCGGTGGAGCCGCGGCCCGGCGAGACCACCGCGCTCGTGCATCACATCGTGCCGCGGCGCACGGCCTTCATCCGCAAGGCGTCGGGCCCTCGCGGCGGCGCCCAGGTGGTGGCCGCCAACGTCGACGTGGCCCTGCTGGTCGCCTCGTTGAACTCCGACCTGAACCTGCGGCGGCTGGAGCGCTACCTGGCCACCACCTACGAGAGCGGCGCCGAGCCGGTGATCGTGCTGACCAAGGCCGACTTGACCCAGGATGTGGCTCGGCGGGCGGCCGAGGTCGAGGCGATCGCCCTCGGCGCCCCCGTCCTGTCGCTGTCGTCCAAGACCGGCGAGGGCCTGGGGGCGCTGAGCGTCCACCTGCGGCCCGGACGCACGGCGGTGCTGTTGGGCTCGTCGGGCGCGGGGAAATCCACCCTGCTCAATGCGCTGGCCGGCGAGCACAGGATGGATACCGGCGAGATCCGCGAGGCCGACGAACGCGGGCGGCACACGACCACGCACCGCGAGCTGGTGCGGCTGGCGTCGGGGGCGCTGATCCTGGACACCCCGGGGATGCGGGAGCTCGGCCTATGGGAAGCCGAGGCCGGGGTGGCGCAGACCTTCGCCGACATCGAGGCGCTGGCCGAACGCTGCCGATTCCGCGATTGCAGCCACGGCGCGGAGCCGGATTGCGCGGTGCAGGCCGCGATCACCGCGGGCGAGCTGGACCCGGATCGCCTGAGGAGCTTCGAGAAGCTGCAGGAGGAACTGGCTTTCGAGCACCGCAAGGCGGATCCACGGGCGGCGACCGAAAACAACAAGGTCTGGATCGGCCGCCACAAGGCCGGCCGCGCGCGGATGAAGGCCAAGCGCAGCGGGGACGACGCCGGGTAGACGCGCGCACTCGGTGCGCCAATCTGGGCGGTGACGAGCCTCAAGCCTACGGCAGCGCGTAGGCGACCACGTCGCTCCCGCCCACCCCGCCGGCGGTGACGACCACGTACTGCTTGCCGGTCTTGGGCGAGACCTAGGTGGTCGGCGTGCTGGACGAGGCGACCGGCAGCCGGGCCTGCCAGAGGCGCTTGCCGGTAGCGTTGTCGTAGGCGTGCAGGTAGGCGTCGGTGGTGGCCGCGCGGAACGTGACGCCGCCCGCGGTGGTGACGGGACCGCCGAGGCCGATCGTGCCCATGGGAATGGGCAGGCGCGACGCCAGGCCGAAGGGACCCTGGGCCTCGGCCGTGCCGGCCG
>DASVNS010000078.1:0-6889 GCA_036383735.1 Phenylobacterium sp.
GTCGGCGAGAGCGCCGCCGGCCACGGCTATCTCGGCGTGGTGCGGCCTGGCGAGGCCATCCGTATCTTCACCGGCGCGGCGCTGCCGGCGGACTGCGACGCGGTGGTGATCCAGGAGGACGCCCGGCGCGACGGAGAGACGGTGACCCTGCCGGTGGCGGCGCCAGGAGCGCACATCCGACCGGCGGGCGGAGACTTCAGGGCCGGCGCGCACCTCCTGTCGCGCGGCGCCCGGATCGATGCCTGGCGGCTGTCCCTGGCCGCCGCCGCCGGACGGGCGGAGCTCGCCGTGGCGCGCCGGCCGCGGGTCGCCCTGTTCTCGACCGGCGAGGAAATCGTCGAGCCACCCGTTCAACCGGGACAGTTCCAGATCTATGACTCCGGCTCGCGCGCCCTGGCGGCGCTGATCGGTGGCTGGGGCGGCGAGGTCCATCGGGCGCGTCCGGTGAAGGACGAGCTGGAGGCCACCATCGAGGCGCTTCGCCAGGCGCGCGGCGACCTGGTCGTGACGATCGGCGGCGCGTCGGTGGGCGACCACGACCTGGTGCGGACCGCCGCCGACGCGCTGGGCCTGCAGATGAAGGTGGCCAGCGTGGCGGTGCGGCCCGGCAAGCCCACCTTTTTCGGGGTGCTGGCGGATGGCCGCAGGTTGCTGGGACTGCCGGGCAATCCGGCCTCGGCCATGGTCTGCGCCGAACTGTTCCTGAAGCCGGTGCTGGCGGCCTACCAGGGCGCGGACGCGTCGGTGAAGCTGATCGGGGCGCAGCTGGCCCAGCCGCTGCCGGCCAATGGCCCGCGCGAGCATTGGATGCGCGCCCGGCTGGCGTTCGACGGCGGCCGGGTGGTCGCCGAGCCGTTCCGCGATCAGGACTCTTCGCTGGTCAGCGTCTTTTCCGCGGCCGACGCCCTGCTGAAGCGCCCGGCCAATGCGCCTGCCGCCGGGGCCGGCGAGGTCGTGGAGGTGCTGCCACTCTCGCGGGCGTAGCGCAGGGCGGTGATCTCGCCGATCACCGAGACGGCCACCTCGAACGGCGCCTTGCCGCCGATATCCAGGCCGATGGGCGCGTGCAGGCGGGCGAGCATGCTCTGGTCCATGCCCTCGGTCTCCAGCTCAGCGAGGCGGCCGGCCAGCCGGCGGCGCGCCCCGAGCAAGCCGACGTAGCCGGCGTTCGAGGGCAGGGCGGCCGTCAGCGCTGCGCGATCCGTTTCAAGGTCGTGGGTCGCCACCGCGACGCTGGTCCAGGGATCCAGGCCGATGGCCTTCAGCGCGTCGGCCGGTTCGTCGCGGCGATAGGCCACGCCCGCGATGGGCGGCGGCTGCTCGGGCCCCTTCGGGCGCACGAGCGTCGTCTCGAACCCGGACTTCACGCCCAGTTCGGCGATGGCCAGCGCCGTCGGATCGCCGCCGACGACCACCAGCCGCGGCGTCGGATCGTAGCGCTTCACGACCGCAGCTTGCGGCCAGGGCGCGACCTCGGCGGCGCAGACCCGGGCCACGCCGTCGCTGGCGTAGGTCACCGGCCGCCGCTCGGCCTGCGCCGCGAGCAACTCGGCCAGCGCCGGGTCGCCCGCCGCGATCCGCTCCAGGAAGATCTCGATGCGCGCGCCGCAGAGCAGCCGGATGTCGGGCCAGGGACTGCCTTCGCTATAGACCAGCGTGCGCGGAGCTCCGTCCTCCAGGCAGGCCCAGGCGTGGCCTGCGACGTCGCCTTCCACACAGCCGCCCGAGAAGTAGCCGGCGAGGATCCCCGACGCGAAGACCATCTGGGTCCCTTCGGGCCGGGGACCGCCGCCTTCGACCGAGACCAAAGTCGCCAACACCAACGGCAGGCGCGCCTCCGCGGCGCGGCGCAGGGCAGGGCGTACGTCCTCGGCGACGCCGAACATGGGCCATTCGGGCAGGGGATCAATCACGTCTTAACCATCACCAGGATACGGCTTCTTAGCCTTTCCTGCGGCAAAATGGCCTCTCGAACGGATTAGACCAAGCTTTTCAGGGCCAATGACCTCAACCCTCAGCAAGCTCGGCCTCGGGACCAGCCAGTTCGGTCTCGATCAGCCGCCCGGCCCGCGCGGGAAGCCGCGGGAGGCCGAAGCCAGGGACATCCTGTCGATCGCCGGCCGTTCGGGGCTGTCGGTGCTGGAAGTCGCCCGGGGCTCGGCGTCTGCCGACGGTCTGTTGCGCGGCGCGCTGCCGCAGCCCAACCCGTTCCGCCTGACCCTCACGGCCATCCGTCCCGACCGCGGGCCCGACATGGTCGAAGCCGAGCTGCGCGCCCAGATGCTGCGACTGGGCGTCGAGCGGGTGGACACCATCGTCGCGTCCTCGGCCACCGACCTGTTCTCGCCGCTCGGCCCGCAACTGTGGGACCGCCTCAAGGCGCTCAAGGACGAGGGCCTCTGCGCCCGCATCGGCGTGCCGGTCTATGCTTCCGACGATCCGGTGGGCGTGGCCCGCCGCTTCAAGCCCGACCTGATGCAGGCGCCAGCGTCGCTGCTGGACCAGCGCCTGCTTCTGGATGGTTCGCTCGCAACTATCGCTGAGATGGGCGTCGAAGTGCACCTGCGCTCGATCTTCCTGAACGGCGTCCTGTTCCTGCCGCCCGACCGCGCCCCCAGCCATCTGAAGGCCGCCGCGGGTCGCATCTCGCGCGCGCGTCGGCTGATCGCTGAAGGCAGGTCCGATCCCCTTCAGGCTTCCCTGGGCTTCGCCCTCTCCCGCCCCGAAGCCACCCGCGTGCTGGTGGGGGTCAGCTCGGCCGCCGAAATGAGCGCGGTGGTCGCCGCCGCCATGAGCCCGCCGCCGGACCTGGATTGGGACGAGATGGCCATCGACGATCCTGACGCGCTGAGCTGGGCCGCCGCGTAGGTCTTCGCGGTCCTACTTCGACCAGTCGCCCGACTTGCCGCCGGTCTTGGACACCAGCCGCACAGCCTCGATGACCATCCCCTTCTCGGCCGCCTTCAGCATGTCGTAGAGGGTCAGGCACGCCACCGAGACGGCGGTCAGCGCCTCCATCTCCACGCCGGTCTGGCCGGTGGTCTTCACGCGAGCCGTCACCGCGAGGCCGCCCTCGGCCGGGTCCACCCGCACTTCGGCCTTCGAGATCGGCAGCGGGTGGCACATGGGGATCAGGTCGGAGGTCTTTTTGGCCGCCATCACGCCGGCGATCTCGGCGACGGCGCGCACGTCGCCCTTCTTGCCCTCACCGGATAACGCCAGCGCGAGGGTCTGCGGGCTCATGCGGACGAAGCCTTCGGCCACCGCCTCGCGCGTGGTCACGGCCTTATCCGACACATCGACCATCCTGGCGCGGCCGGTCTCGTCGATATGGGTGAGCTTGCTCACGCCCCTAGGGGTCATGATTCCATCAGCCTGGGCATGAGCTCGACCATGTTGCAGGGGCCATGGCGGCTGTCGAGCTGAGCCGAGATCACCTTGTCCCAGCCATCCTTCACCGCGCCGTTGGAGCCCGGCAGGCAGAACACGAAGACGCCCTTCACGATCCCCGCCAGCGCCCGCGACTGCAAGGTGGACAGGCCCACCGACTGATAGCTGACCATGTGGAAGACGACGGAGAACCCATCCAGTTCCTTGTCGAACAGCGGCCGCACCGCCTCCGGCGTCACGTCGCGGCCGGTGATGCCGGTGCCGCCGGTGGTGACGATGGCCTCCACGGCGCCTGACGCGGCCCACCCCTCGATCTTCTCGCGGATGGCCTCAATGCTGTCCGGCAAGATCGCCTTGTCGACCAGCTCGTGGCCGGCCGAGGTGACGCGCTCGGCGAGCAGACGCCCGGACGTGTCGCTCTCCTCGTCCCGCGTGTCGGAGATCGTCAGCACGGCTACCTTCACCGGCTTCAGCTGCCGGGCGGTGTCGATCCCGCCGCCGGGGGTGAGCGCGTTCATGGTGATGTCCCTTTCAGCCGCAGATTGGAGATCGCCACCTTCCTATTCGACAGAACATGTTCGCCGAACATGTTCTAAAGGCCCCGGTTCCAGCGATCGCGGTCGGTATGATCCTGTTGCGTCGGTTCGATCCAGCGTTCGCCGGCAGGGCCATGCTCCTTCTTCCAGAAGGGCGCCTTGGACTTCAGGTAGTCCATCAGGAAATCGCAGGCTTCGAACGCAGCGCGGCGGTGGCTCGCGGCGGTGGCCACGAAGACGATGGGCTCGCCGGGGCCGATCTTCCCGACCCGATGCAGGATCGCGAGGTCGTGTAGCTTGAAGCGTTCGCGCGCCTCATCGGCGATGCGGCCGATCTCGGCCTCGGTGAACCCCGCATAGGCTTCCAGTTCCAGCACGGTGGTGGCGCCCGCCTCGGCGCGGGCCATGCCGGTGAAGGTGGCCACGGCGCCGGTCTCGGTGCGGCCGCGCGTGAACTGCGACAGCAGCGCCCCCGGATCGAACGGCGCGTCGGTGAGCTGGATCATCCGCCGCTCATCGGGGGCAGGAAGGCGACCTCGCTGGCGAACGAGAGGCTGGCGTCGCCCCGCACCAACGCCTGGTCGACCGCCACCTGCACGCCGGGACCGCCCAGGGCCACGCCCAATTCGGCGTCGGCGTCGGCGAGCAGCCGGCGGAGCGCCGAGACCGACGTGGCGTCCACCTGACGCTCACGCCAGCCGGCGAGGTCGCGCAGGGGTCCGAACAGCAGCACGCGGGCCATGGTCAGCCGCCCGTCGTGGACATATGCCGCGCCACCGCCGGCCGCGCGCGCGCGATCTCGAAATCATGCCCCTCCGGCTTGCCCAACACCGCCGTGCGGATGACCGCCATCAGCTCGGCATCGCTCGCGCCGTCCCGCAGCACGGCGCGCAGGTCGGTGGCGTCCTCCTGGCCCAGGCAGGTGTGCAGCGTGCCCGTGCAGGTCAGCCGCACCCGGTTGCAGGCCTCACAGAAGTTGTGGCTGAGCGGGGTGATGAAGCCGACGCGCCCGCCCGTCTCGGCCACCCGCGCATAGCGCGCCGGGCCTCCCGTGGAGAGTGGCAGCTCCTGCAAGGTCCAGAAGCTTTCCAGCTCACGCCGCACATCCTTCAACGAAAGGTACTGGTCGGTGCGGTCGGCCTCGATCTCGCCCAGCGGCATGGTCTCGATCAAGGTGATGTCGCAGCCCTGGCCGTGCGCCCAGGCGATCAGGTCGGGAATCTCGGCGGCGTTGTCGTCCTTCAAGGCCACGGTGTTGATCTTCACCGCCAGGCCGGCGCATTGCGCCGCCGCGACGCCGGCCAGCACCTTGGTCATGTCCCCGCCACGGGTCAGGGTGCGGAACAGGTCGGGCTTTAGCGTATCCAGCGAGACATTGACCCGCCGCACGCCCGCGGCGAACAGTTCGTCGGCGAACTCAGCCAACCGGGTTCCATTGGTGGTCAGGGTCAGCTCGTCGAGCGCCCCGCTGCGGAGGTGGCGGCCGAGCCCGCGAACCAGGTCCAGCATGCCCTTGCGCACCAGCGGTTCGCCGCCGGTCAGCCGCAGCTTCCGCGTCCCCAGGGCCACGAAGGCCGAGGCGAGGCGGTCCAGCTCCTCCAGGGTCAGCACCTCGGCCTTCGGCAGGAAGGTCATGTGCTCGGCCATGCAGTAGACGCAGCGCAGGTCGCAGCGGTCGGTGACCGACAGCCGCAAATAGGTCACCGTCCGGCCGAAGCCATCGACGAGCGGCGCCCGCGAAGGCGCAACCGTGGTGGCTACAGCGATGTCGTCGAAGCTTGTCATCCGGCGATCAAGATAGGAGGGAACGACGCGTGGCGACAGTAGGCAGCTTCGTCGCGGTGGTGCTGGCGGCCGGCTCAGGGTCGCGGTTCGGCGGCGGCAAGCTGCTGGCGGACTACCAAGGCGCGCCGCTGCTGCATGCGGCGCTGGCGGCAGCCAGCGCGGCGCCGGTGGATTGGGTCACCCTCGTCACGGGGGCCGACGCCGAGCTTGTGGGGACCTGCGCCCGGGCTTTCGATCCACAGGTACGGGTGGTGCACGCCGCGGACCATGCCGAGGGGATGGCGGCGTCGCTTCGGACGGGCATTGCCAGCCTGGACCCAGGGGTCGCCGGCGCATTCATTTTTCTTGGCGATATGCCGCGGGTGCCCCGCGCCGTGCTTGCGCCGCTTCGCGAGGCCTTGCAGGCGGGCGCTCCAGCCGCAGCGCCTGTGTTCGGAGGGCGGCGGGGCAACCCGGTCGTGCTCGGCCAGGCGCTGTTCGGCGAGGTCGCAAGCCTTCGAGGGGATGTCGGCGCGAGGTCGATCCTGCAAGGCCTGGGCGCCAAGCTAGCGCTGGTCGAGGCTCCGGACGACGGCGTGCTGTTCGACGTGGATTGGCCCAGCGACCTTTCGAAGATCAGGCCTTGACGTCGAGCTTGCCGGGCGCCGCCGTAGCCTGGACGCGAACCTCGTCGGCGATGTCGAGGGTCTTCACCGCCGTCACCAGCGTGTGCGCGACCTGGGTGGACGTGGGCAGTGTCAGGGGCGTCCAGAGCCCCGATCCGGCATTTCGCAGTTGCACGACTACCATGACGCCATCCTCCAATCTTATCCGGACGTTAGTCGCGCGCCGACAACCTGGAGTTAACATGAGGAAATCATGCAGCTTTGAGCGCTTTTGTCGCAGGTCGAACGTTGTTCTTCCGACAGTGGCGCAGCTTCAGGCTGCGGTTGGATCGGTCCTTCCCTGCGATGCAGAGCGACGGGCGTTGCGCTTGACGCTGCAACGTCATTCCCCCAAATCGATAGAGATCCGCAATAACCGACCCTGGGAGGTTGCCTGATGCGCATCGGCGTGCCCCGCGAGATCAAGCCAGACGAGTATCGCGTGGGGCTCACGCCCACGGCGGTGCGAGAGTACGTGTCCCATGGCCATGAGGTGATCGTGCAGGCAGGCGCCGGGATCGGGGCGGGCTATGC
>DASVNS010000079.1:0-3974 GCA_036383735.1 Phenylobacterium sp.
GGCCGCCTTGGCCGCGTCGGCCAGGGTTTCAGCGCAGAGGACCTCGGGGATCGCGCCGTCGCCGCCGCCGCGGTCGATCACCAGCAGGGCGGTGTCGACCGAGGTCCCGTGCAAGGCGGAGGCGCGGTCGGGGAAGCGAAGCCGCAGCGCCATCCGGCCGCGCGCGGCCAGGGCGCGCATCGCCGCCGGGTCGGCGAACAGCCGCTCGGGCACGATCGCCGACATCCGGCCGCCGTCGGCCAGGGTGTTCAGCGCCGCGTGGAGGTGGTCCTCCAGGTGCCGGAACGGCGGATTGAGCAGGGCGACGTGGAACGACCCCGAGCTGGCCAGCACGTCGGGCAGATGGGCCGCGTCGTGCTGGTCGCGGGCCGCGAGGGGGAAGAGGCCCGCGAGCAGAGCCGCCCGCGCGGCGGCCCGTTCGTTGAGGGTCAGGGCTCCGCCACAGGCCTCCGCCAGGATGGCCAGGAGTCCCGTGCCGGCCGACGGCTCCAGCACCTGGTCGCCCGGCCGCACCTGGGCGGCCAGCACCGCCAGGGCCCCGAGCTCCGGCGGGGTCGAGAACTGGTCCATCGCCACCTGCTCCTCGGAGCGGCGGGTGTGGGTCAGGCTCAGGGCCGAGAGGTTGGCCAAGAGCGCGACGATCTCGGCCGGCGCGTCTTCCAGCCGGCCGATCTGCGAGCTCAGACGCCGTAGCTGCAGCACCAGGGCGGCCTCGATGGCGTCGTAGGCGTCGCGCCACAGCCAGGCGCCCTCGGCGTCTGAAGCGCCGAAGGTCGTGGTCATCACGCCCGAGACCAACTTTCGGTCCAAGGCCCGCGAGCGGTTGAGGTGCGGGCTCAGGGCCCGGGCGGCGGCCAGGAGGTTGGCGGCCTTCTGGTCGGCGGCGTCGCCGGCGGCGGTGAACAGCGGAAGCAGGGCGTTCATGGGCAGGATCCAGGATCACCCGCCGCGGAGGGCTCCTCCCTCCAGACCCGACGGGCTCGCCCGTCCGGCCCTTTCCTTCGCCCTTTCTCCGCCGGCGGAAAGCCGCGCGCAGCGCCTGAGGTCTAGAGCGGCGAGGGCGTAAGGTTACGCATCGCCGCCGGGGACGAGGCTGGGCCAATGTGGGTGTTCCGCGCCCGGATGGAGGTTCCCGATGGCCGACACAGAGCACAGCGATCTGGTCCAGGCGACTGGTCTGGCGATCGCCCTGATCGGATCGCTGCTGGAAGGCCGCGGGCTCCTGCCCAAGGGCGAGTTCAACCGACACCTCGCCAACCTCGGCCAGATCACGGGCGAGACCGACGCCGCCCAAGGCGAGCTTCTGGACGGATGGGCGGCGATCTCGGCCCAGGCCAGCCGCGCCGCCCATTGAGGCGCCGAGGGTTTCGCCACAGCACGATAGCCCGGCTTGGGGCCGGGCTATCGCTTGAGACGGCGGCGAAGGGTCAGGCGGCGATCGGAACCGCCGCCGCCGCGTCACCCGAGCCCGCCTCGGGAACGTCGCCGGCGTCGTCCCCCGTCTGGACGTCATCCGTCTCGACCTCATCGGTTTCGACGTCCACGGTCCGGTCCCAGGCCAGGGCCGACGGCGCCCACTGCCGTTCGGCGGCGCTTTCGGCGACGAAGGCGACCAGGTCGTCCTTCTTCAGGACCTTCGCCCGATCGTCCTCCACGCCCATCTCCTCGAGCAGCGCCAGGAGCTGCTTCTTGGAGTGGACCGCCAGATAGGCGGCGTCCGGCGTCCAATGGGCCGAGATGTCGGCGCCGCAGAGAGCAGCGATCTCGGCCGCCTCGGCGCGAGCGGCGTGGCGGATCAGAGAAGTGCGGGCCTCGCGCAGGTTCAGCGAGACCGCGGTCAGCTCCGCCATCAGCGCCATCTTGTCGCCGTGGGCCAGGGTCTCGACCCAGGGGATGGGCCGCAGGCCCGAGGCCTTGTAGGCCGCCCGCCGCGCCTCGAGGCGGTCGCGGATCTCGCCGTCGAGCGCGAGGATCGGCGCCGTGGACCCGCGGCTGTAGCGCGTCCCGGAGATCTGCAGGGCGGCTGCGTCGAGACTGCCGGCCGAGTGCAGGGCCAGCTGCTTGAACAGCTGCGCCACCAGCACCGTCAGCGCCGCGCCGGGATCGTCGGCAAGGTCGCGGATCAGGCCGCGGGTGGCGACGTCGGTGCGGGTCTCGTGGAAGACGTGGCTGGCGCCGTCGACCTGGACGTCGGCCTTGGGGACCTCGACATCGGCCGAGTTGCGGCCAAAGCGGTCGCCGACCTCGATGGCGTCGTCGTCCTCGTCCTCCTCCTCGCCCTCGATCTCCTCCGGCAGCTGGTCGGCCGGCAGGGGGACCGAATAGAAGTTGGCGGCGAAGCCGTAGTCGGCATCGGCCGGCGACAGCATCACCGCGCCAATCTTGTCGCGGCTCAGCGGCGCGCCGGCGACGGCGGCCATGGCGCTGACCAGGGGCCCGAAGCCCGCCGGGGCGTCGTCGGCCTGCGGATCGACATCCTGCAGCCCCGAGGAGAGGCGGGTCACCGCATAGCGGGCGTCGTCCAGGGCCTTCGCCTGGGCCTCGCTGAGGTCCGGGCGATAGACGTAGGGCAGGCGGGAGAAGCCGTCGGGGGCGCCGAAGGCGCCGTCCTCGCCCAGATAGACCGCCAGGCCTTCGGCCTTGAGGTGATCGACGATCGGCTGAACGCGTTCGCGCCAGGCCGCCTGCAGGACCTCGGGGTCGAGCACGGCGTCCGGCAGCTCGCCGAACAGGTCGGAGGTAAGCCGGCCCCCCGCGGCGAGGTAGCGGTCCATGCCGACCAGGATGAAACGGGAATCGTCGGCGGTGACGCGGCCGCGCTCGACCACGGCGCGGATCTGATAGTCCTGGAAGTAGCCGTCGAGCGCGGTCTGCGCGATCTCGGCCTGCTGCTTCTTGTCGGGCAGACGCGCGAACAGGCGCACCTGCTTGAGGGTCAGCTTGCCCTTGCGCAGCGCCGTCAGCACCGAGGCATGGACGGCCGCCAGGGCCTCCAGGCGCTTGATCTCCAGCTCGGCGTAGCCCAAGGCCCGGGCGATGGCGCTCGTGTCCATCTTGGCCTTGCGCAGCCGGCCGATGGCCACGATCACGTCGGCGACGTGCACCGGAGCGTGTTCGGTGTTGGGCAGGACGATCGCGGCCGCCTGCTGCGCCTTGGTCTCGGCCAAGAGGCATTCGACCTGATAGTCGTCGGCGATGTCGCCGCGGTCCCGCAGCAGCAGCAGGCCCAGCCGGCGGCGGCGGCCGTCGAGGGCCATGAAGGGCTCTTCGCCCTTGCGTCCTGGCCGGACGATGGGCGGGATCACCACGCCGGCGGCGAGGATGGTCTCGGCGAGCTGCGGCAGGCCGTCGTCGGCCGGCTCGGCGTAGCGAAGATTCTCCTTCGCCAGCCCGAGGTCGCCCAGGCGAACCTGGACACGGGCCATGGCGGCCGGGGCGGCCGCGGCTTCGGAAGCTTCAGTGTGGACGTCGGTCATCGGGATCAGGCTCCAGCGCCTGGGCGAGGGTCATCCTGCCCCTGGGCGCACCCGCCCGATCCCTTCCTCTCCCCTCCTTTGGCGCCGGCCTTGCCGCCGCTGATGATCGGACCATTCGTTCCAGTCCCCGAACGGGGCCGGCGGCAGGGCGATGCTCGCCGCCACGCCGGCCTGCACCAGTCGGCCGTGCAGCTTGGCGGCCGAGGCCTCTCCATCCTTGCCCCGATCGGCGGCGATCAGCACCGAGCGCACCGCCTCGGGCGGCGACCAGACGTGCAGGTTGCGGGTGGAGAGCAGGGCCCACCCGGGCAGGCCGAACCGCTCGGTGGCGGACAGCGTGGTGAAGACGCCTTCGCCCACCAGCATCTCCGGGGCGGCCGGGTCCAGCCGCACAGCGCAGCCGCCCGGCGCCGGGCCGACGGTCTTGCGCGGCAGGCGCAGATCGCCGGCGCGGCCGCCGTGGGCGGCGAGATACGTCACCTCGACCGCCGTGAACCC
>DASVNS010000080.1:0-1787 GCA_036383735.1 Phenylobacterium sp.
GCTCGCCCGCATCTCGTCCGCCCACGCCACCTGTGCGCTTTCCGAAGGAACCCCGTCATGACCGTGCATTTCATCGGCGCCGGCCCGGGGGCGGCGGACCTCATCACCCTGCGCGGCCGCGACCTCCTGGCGAGTTGCCCGGTTTGCCTCTACGCGGGCTCGATCGTGCCGCCGGAGCTCCTCGCTCACTGCCCGGCGGACGCGCGACGGGTCGACACCGCCCCGCTGACGCTGGACGAGATCGAGGCGGAGTACCTGCGCGCGCACGAGGCCGGCCAGGACGTCGCCCGCCTGCACTCCGGCGACCTGTCGATCTGGAGCGCCGTCGCCGAGCAGATCCGCCGGCTGGAACGACTGGGGATCCCCTATACTCTCACCCCCGGCGTCCCCGCTTTCTCCGCTGCCGCCGCCGCGCTTGGGCGCGAGTTGACGGTTCCCGAGGTGGCCCAGAGCGTGGTGCTGACCCGGTTCTCCGGACGCGCCTCGAAGATGCCGGCCAGCGAGACCCTGGAAGCGTTCGGCGCCACGGGCGCGACGCTCGCCATCCACCTGGCGATCCATGCGCTCGACCAGGTCGTCGAGAAGCTTCTGCCGCTCTACGGGGCCGATTGCCCGACCGCAGTCGTGGTGCGGGCGAGCTGGCCTGACGAGCGCGTGATCCGCGCGCCACTGGGGGAGTTGGCGGCCGCCTTCGCCGCCGAACCTGCCGAGCGCACTGCGCTGATCCTCGTCGGCCGGTCGCTGGAGGCCGAAGGTTTCCGCGAAAGCGCGCTCTACCAGAAGGGCTATGCGCGGCGGTTCCGTTCGGAGGAGCCGGCGTGATCCCCGGAAAATTCGCTTCGCGCGACGAGCCCGCCCTCGCGATCGAAGATCAGGACCTCGACCTCCACCCCGACGCCCCGCAGCACCTCGGCCGCCACGCCGCGGGCCCGCTCCGCCACCACGTCGCCCAGCGCGAAGCCCTGTTGGCCCGCGAGCTGGAAGCATTCGAGCACGGTGTTCGCGCCTGCGATGCGCATCGCGAGACGTTCGGGCGCGCCGGCCTCGGCCGCCAGCCTGGCCAGCGCGTCGAGGTCCGCCGAGCCGCGTTTCGAGTGCAGGTCGAGGCGTCCCTGGGCGAGCTTGGTGATCTTGGCCACCCCGCCGGCGATGCTGACCCGCGGAATCGGGTGATCGCGCAGGTGCTTGAGCATGCCACCCACGAAGTCGCCCATGTCGATCAGGGCGATCTCCGGCAAACCGTAGAGCGCCTGCACGGCCGCCTCGGATGTCCTCCCGGTGGCGCCGGCGACATGCTGCAGGCCCTCGGCGCGGGCGACGTCGATGCCCTGGCGGATGCCATGGATCCAGGCCGAGCAGGAATAGGGCACGACCACGCCCGTGGTGCCGAGGATCGACAAGCCGCCGACGATCCCGAGCCTGGGATTGAGCGTCCGCTCGGCCAGCGCCTCACCGCCGGGGATCGAGATCTCCACGACCACGTCGCCCGGCGCGCCGCCGGCGGCGGCGACCTCGCCGATCGCCTGGGCGATCATCTTCCGCGGAACGGGATTGATGGCGGGCTCGCCTGGCGGCAGCGGGAGGCCCGGGCGCGTCACCACGCCGACGCCTGGGCCGGCGCGGAAGGTCACCCCGCTCCCCGGCGCCCCGAGCCTGACGGTCGCACATACAAGGGCGCCATGCGTCACATCCGGATCATCGCCGGCGTCCTTGACCACACCGGCGACACCAGCGTCCGGCCGCAGCGCCGTCTCGGCGAGCGCGAAGCCGATGCGCTGGCCGCCGGG
>DASVNS010000081.1:0-3799 GCA_036383735.1 Phenylobacterium sp.
GAAGCCCCGGCAGGGGCGAGTCGCCGATGGGGGAAGTCTTCCTTCGCACTTCCCCCATCGGCCACTCGCGCTCCGCGCATCGGGCCGCTTTCCCCCATAGGGGGAAGTCACTGACCCAGGCGCCGCAGGTCCCTAACAGCCGCTAGAACCGCCGGGTGTAGGCCACCGACCATGTGTCGTCGGTCTTCAGGCCCCCGCTGTAATCCTGCCGCGTGTAATCGACGCGCACGCCGTTCTTGCCGTCCAGGAAGTATTGGCTGCCCACGCCGTAGTTCACCGACTCCACGCTGGACTTCGTCGCGCCAAAATTGGGCGGTATGTCGAAGGTGCGCTTGAAATCGGTCGTGCCGTAGCCCAGGCGCGCGAAGACATCGAGATTGGGCGTGACCGGATAATAGCCGACGGCATAGGCCGCGAATTCGTGGCGGAGTTGGGTCTTGAACTGGATCGGCGGGACCGACGGGAATGTGATCCGGTTGGGTTCCACGCCCATGCCCGCCTCGCCTTCAATGCCGAAGTACGAGCCGAACCGGCCGCCAAGCCGCAGCTGGACGGCGTCCAGGTCGCTGTCTTCCTTCTTGTTGTAGCCGAGCGAACCATAGATGTCGGGTGTGGCGACCTGGGCCTCGGCGGCTCCGGCCAGGGCGACCAGGGCGGCAGTGGCGGCGAACAGGATTTTCACGGGGCACTCTCCTCAAGCGCCGGCTTGAGCCGGCGCCAGAGCTATCGAGCGTGACCGTGGGGCAATTTGGACCGCAACCCGCCCACAATGTGGCGTTGTGTGATTTCGCATCACACGCACGAAAAAGGGCCCGCGAGGGGCCCTTATCCGGATCGTTCCCATGAGGCGGGGAGGCCTCTTAGATGCCCAGGCCGGCGGTCGCGAAGGCCGTCAGCATGCCGACGATCAGGAGGGCGACGGGGGCGAAGCGGTCGGCTTGGCGTTCGAAGTTGGCGAGAGACATGGCACACACCTTCAGTTTGGTTCCAGGGAACCCCGGGGGAGCGGGGCCGTCCTTGTGGACAACTGTTAAATAGCACCATCTGAACGCTGCATAGATCAGCGATTTCGCCTGACGGCTATGCGTTTGCGCATGGTTGCAGCGGCAGGGGAGGCGCCCTACTCCGCCGCGGCTTCGAGCCGCTCGCCGGACGCTGGCGCCAAGGTGCGCGACCGCCGCCAGGCGCCGTGGAGGAACACGCCCGCGCCGCACCAGATGAACGCGAACGACACCGCTCGGGCCGGCGTGAAGGCCTCGCCCTGGGCCATGCCGATGATGAAGCCGATCGTGGGCGCGATGAATTGCAGGAAGCCCATGGCCGACAGCGGGATACGCCGCGCCGCCCATGAGAACAGCACCAGCGGCACGGCGGTGATCGGACCGGACGCGATCAGCCACAGCGCGGTGGTCGGGTCCTGGGCGAAATGGCCCTGGCCTTGGGCGTGCAGCCAGGCGAGGAAGCCCAGGCCCGGCAAGACCAGCATCAGGCATTCCACGAACAGGCCGGTCTGGGCGTCGGCCGCCACCTGCTTGCGCACCACCCCATAGCCCGCGAACGTGAACGCCAGGGTGAGCGAGACCCACGGGATATGACCCAGCGCAAGCGCCTGGAGCACAACGCCCACCAGCGCCAGGCCGATGGCGACCAGGCCCAGCCGGTCGAGCCGCTCACGAAAGATCAGGGCGCCGGCGGCCATGTTGACCAGCGGGTTGATGTAGTACCCGAGACTGGTCTCCAGCATCCGCCCATGGGTCACCGCCGAGATGAACACCACCCAGTTGAAGGCGATCAGCACCGACGACAGGCCGAGCCAGGCCAACACGCGCGGCTGGCGCAGCACGCTTGCGACCTGACGCCCCTGGCCGGCCAGCAGCACGAAGATCGCAGCGGTGGGCACGCTCCAGACGATGCGCTGGGCCAGGGTCTCCCACGGCCCGACGCCCAGCCGGCCGATCTCCTGGAAGGCCAGCGGAACGAAACCCCAGAGGAAGTAGCAGGAGATGCCCGCCGTCAGCGCCAGGCGATTTTCGCCGCCGGACGCCGAGGGCGCGCTCATCCTAGGCCAGCGCCTTGGAGCGGATCAGGCCGCGGGCGTGCAGCAGTTCGGCGATCTGCACGGCGTTGAGCGCCGCGCCCTTGCGCAGGTTGTCGGCCACGACCCACATGTTGAGGCCGTGCTCGACGGTCGGGTCGTTGCGGATGCGGCTGACGTAGACCGGGAACTCGCCCTGGGCTTCCTTAGGCGTCATGTAGCCGGTGGGTTCGCGCTTATCGATCACGATCAGCCCGGGGCTCTCGCGCAGCAGGTCGCGCGCCTCGTCCTCGTCGAGCGGGTCGTGGAACTCGATGTTCACCGCCTCGGAGTGGCCGACCATCACCGGCACGCGCACGCAGGTGACCGTCAGCTTGATCGCCGGGTCGATCATCTTGTGGGTCTCGTTCCACATCTTGGCTTCTTCGTCGGTGTAGCCGTCGTCCTGGAACGACCCGATGTAGGGGATGACGTTGAACGCGATCTGCTTGGGGAACTTCCTGGGCGGCGTCGCGCCCAGGACGAAGACGTTCTTCGTCTGGTCGAAGAGCTCGTCCATGCCTTCCTTGCCGGCGCCCGAGACGGATTGGTAGGTCGCGACGACCACCCGCTTGATCCGCGCCCGGTCATGCAGCGGCTTCAGCGCCACCACCAGCTGCGCCGTCGAGCAGTTGGGGTTGGCGATGATGTTCTTCCGGTTCGCCCACTCCACGTCGTCCGGATTCACCTCCGGCACGACCAGAGGCACGTCCGGGTCCATGCGGAAGGCCGACGAGTTGTCGATGACGATGGGGCCGGCCGCGCCGATCTTCGGCGACCATTCCTTGGAAAAGCTGCCCGAGACGCTCATCAGCACGACGTCGACCGTGGAGAAGTCGAACTGCTCGACGTCCTCGCACTTGATGATCTTGTTGCCGAACGAGACTTCCACGCCGATGGATTTGCGCGACGCGATCGCGTGAATCTTGTCCACGGGGAAGTTCACTTCCTCCAGGATGTTCAGCATTTCGCGGCCCACGTTGCCCGTGGCGCCAACAACGGCGACCCGGTAACCCATTGGCGTCTCCTAGGAACTTGAGGGAGGGTCCCGTTACGCCTTGCTGTCCGTCAAGGCAACCGAGCGATCCTCATCGAGCCTTCAGATAGGCTTGCGCACCCGGGAATTTAAGTCAGCCCTCGGCCATCTCCAGGATGGCGGTCCACTCCTCGGGGCGGACAGGCGACACCGACAGACGCCCTTGGCGGATCATCTCCAGCGCCGAAAGCGCCGGATTGGCCTTCATCGCCTGCAGGGTGACCGGGCGCTTCAACGCGCGCACCGGCGCCAGTTCCACGGCCACGAAGCGGCCCGTGGGGTCCGTCACGTCCGGAAAGGCCGCCTTGACCACCTCGGCGATCCCCACCACCGCCAGCCCCTCCTGGGAGTGGTAACAGAGCACCTGGTCGCCGACCTTCATGGCCTTCAGATGCAGGGCCGCGGCGTGGTTGCGGACGCCGTCCCAGACCGTCTTCCCGTCGCGCTGCAGGTCGGCGAACGCGTACTTCGCGGGCTCGGACTTCACCAGCCAATAGGATCCCATGGCGTCCCTCGCTGCTTTCGGCGCGGACCATGGCACAGCGTCGCCTGCGGCGCCTGGGTCAGTGACTTCCCCCTATGGGGGAAAGCGGCCCGATGCGCGGAGCGCGAGTGGCCGATGGGGGAAGTGCGAAGGAAGACTTCCCCCATCGGCGACTCGCCCCTGCCGGGGCTTCGCGCCGCTTTCC
>DASVNS010000082.1:0-7951 GCA_036383735.1 Phenylobacterium sp.
ACAGCGCGCCGGCGGCGAACGAAGCCGCGCCCAGCAGGGCCGAGGTGGACCCCGACCGCAGCGGATCGACGCTGAGCGCCCCGGCCGTCGTGTTGCCCGCCATGAACCCGTAGCTGCCCAGTAGCAGGAAGATCAGCGGCAAGACGGTCCACATGCCGCCGATCCCGGTCACCGCCGCCAGCGCCAGCAGCACGGCCAGCACCAGCGAGGCCGTGCTGGCCCGCGCCAGCACCTGGTCCGTGGATGCGGTCCGTAGCGCGCGCCGGTTGAGCTGGCTGGAGCCGATCACCGCCACGGCGTTGATGGCGAAGACGAACGGGAAGACAGCCACCGGGATCCTGTAGGTTCCCATCATCAGATCCGGCGACGTGGCGACGTAGGTGAAGAGGGTCGCGCCGTTCAGTGCGCCGCACAACGCGTAGCCCACCAGTCGCTTCTGGCTCAGTAGGGCGAGGTATGACTGCAACGGGTTTTCCCGGCTGGCCTGGACGGCCGTCGCTTCCGAGCGCGACTCCTTGAGCCGCAGCATCGCCGCCAAGCCCATGGCGGCGGCGGCGGCGGCCATGAACCAGAAGTTCCACGACCAGTCTCCCAGCCCCAGCAGCACGCCGCCCAGCATCGGCGCCAGGATCGGCGCCAGCCCCATGATCAGCATCATCAGGCTGAGCACGCGCGCCGTCTCGGTGTGGCTGAACTGGTCGCGAACCACGGCGCGTACGACCACGGCGCCCGCGCATGCCCCCAGCGCCTGGACGAAGCGGCCGATCAGCAGCTGGTCGACGGTCTGCGCCATCGCGCAGCCGATGGACGCGAGGATGAACACCGCCACCCCGAAGAGGATCGGCCCGCGTCGCCCCAGCCGGTCGGACGCCGGCCCGTAGAGCAGCTGCCCGATAGCCATGCCCGCGAGGAACGCCGCCATGGTGGCCTGGGTCTGCGCCGGGTCCGCCTTCAGCGCCACGCCGATGGCCGGCAGGCTGGGCAGGTACATGTCGATGGCCAGGGGTCCCATGGCCGTCAGCGATCCCAGCAGGATCACCAGCCCCCAGGGGGTATGGACGGGCGGCGGGTTGGAGGGGTTGGCGGAGGTCACGACCGCATCACCTACTGGGCGCCAGGGGTTCAGGCAAACCCCCCGATTGCGCGCGGCCGTGAGCCGACGCCGCGACTGCGAAGCCGCCCGGACGTTGCCCAGGCGCCACGACATGCGAGCCGTCTCATGCCGGACTGGCTGGACAGGCGCTTCCCGAAGTAGAAGAGGCGCATGGAAAGAAGCACCCCGGCTCCGGCCGTCGCCTCGAACAATCATCGCCGCGGCCTTTTCCCGGACAATGACGCCTTCGCATGCGGCTGGCTGCAGACCGGCGGCGAGCACGAGATCTTCTATGAGGAGTGCGGCAATCCGAACGGCAAGCCGTGCGTGATCCTGCACGGCGGCCCGGGCGGAGCGATCAACCCGACCATGCGGCGGTTCTTCGACCCCGCGAAGTGGCGCATGGCCCTGTTCGACCAGCGCGGCTGTGGCAAGAGCCGCCCCAACGCCAGCCTCGACGACAACACCACCTGGGCCTTGATCGAAGACATCGAGCGCCTGCGCGAACACCTGGGCGTCGAGAAGTGGTGCGTGTTCGGCGGCTCATGGGGATCGACCCTGGCGCTGGCCTACGCGATCACCCATCCCGAACGGGTGGAAAGCCTGATCCTGCGCGGCATCTTCCTGCTGACCGAGCGCGAGCTGCGGTGGTTCTACCAGGACGGGGCCTCGATGCTGTTCCCGGACGCCTGGGCCCGCTTCTGCGCGCCGATCCCGGAGGCCGAGCGGGGCGACATGATGGCCGCCTACCACAAGCGCCTCATCAGCCCCGACCGCCGGGTCCAGGCCGAGGCGGCGGCGGCCTGGAGCCAGTGGGAGGGCGACACCATCTCCATCCGCGGCCCCGAGGCGCGCCCGTCCAAGTTCAACGAGGTCGATTTCGCCATCGCCTTCGCGCGGATCGAGTGCCACTTCTTCGTCAACGGCGGCTTCTTCGACCAGCCCGACTGGATCATCCGCAACGCCACGCGCCTGAAGGAGATCCCCGGCTGGATCGTGCAGGGTCGCTTCGACGTGGTCACGCCCATGGAAAGCGCCTGGCGGCTGAAGGGCGCCTGGCCGAACGCCCGGCTCGAGGTCGTCTGGGACGCCGGCCACGCGTCCATCGAGCCCGGCATCATCGACGGCCTGGTCCGGGCCACGGACCAGGCGTTGAAGCTCTAGGCTCCGCCGCCCGATGAGCCGCGCCGTCATCGTCCGCGCCTATCTGAGGGCCATCGAGGAGCGAGGCGACAGCCTGGCCTTCTTCACCGAGGACGCGGTGCAGGAGGAGTTCCCCAACGCCCTCGTGCCCGCCGGCGCCCGGCGTACGATGGCCGTGCTGCGCGAGGCCAACGCCCGGGGCCGCCACGTGATGACCGCCGAAACCTATGAGATCGTCAATCTTATCGAGGACGGCGACCGCGTGGCCTGCGAGGTGCTGTGGCGCGGCGTGTTGGCCGTCCCGCTGCGCTCGCTGAAGCCGGGCGACGCCATGAAGGCGCGGTTCGGGGTGTTCTTCGAGTTCCACGGCGACAAGATCCGCCGCCAGCACAACTACGACTGCTTTGAGCCGTTCTAGTACGGGCCGAACGACCCGGCCCGCGCCGCAGGCGCTGCCGAAAGAACAAGGCGACCGCCAAGCCCACCAAGACCGCCAAGGGGCCTGCGCGAGCGCCGCCGGCAGCGGGTGGCTGGGCGTCCTTGGCGGTCTTGGTGGCTTGGCGGTCGAAATACAGCGCCTGCGGCGCGGAGCCGGTCAGGCCGAGTTTTCCAAGACCGGGTCCAGGCCCGAAGCCTCGAACTCCGCCTCGATCCCAGAACCCTGCCCGTCCTGGGACTGCCCCAGACCGTCAAATCCCCTGTGTAGCGGCACTAGCTTGGGGGCGGCGCCGCCATCTCTGCGACCTGGGCGGTCGCCGGTCGTCGTGCGGAAAGCCGCGATTTCAGGGCTTGGGCGGGCTTCTCGAGCGTGAACCAGCTGATGGAGCCCAGCGCAAGGACCGCGGCAAAGGTGAGCAAGCCCAGCGACCAGACGTCGATGTCGCGCCAGTACCAGATCAGCAGCGCCGAAACCGGCCAGGCGTAGAGATAGACGCCATACGAGATGTCGTCCTTGGCGTTGAGCGTCAGCATCAGCCGGGCCTTCACCCGGAAGGCGATCCAGAACAGCAGGTAGGCGCCGAAAGTCATCAACGCGGGTCTGGCCAGGATCGGGACGAACATTAGCCCCACCAGGATCGGGCCGCAGATCGCCGCCCCGCCGCCCCGATAGGTCGGCCGGAACAGGCGGAAACAGGCGCCGCACGCGAAGGTCGCCGTGAGCACGACGGTCTTGTCCAGTTCCCCGAAGGCGCCGTCGAGCGGACGGGTCAGGCGCTTCAGCTCGGCGCCGATAGGCGCCTGGAACAGGAACGTCGCGAGCACGAGAGCGACGGTGAACGCCAGATACCACATGGGCCGGCGGTAGAACCCGGCCAGCCCCAGCAGGGCCGCGAGCAGATAGCATCGAAACTCGTAGACGATCGTCCACATCGAGGCGTTCAGCACCTCGTAGGGCATGCCGCCGAAGACGCCCTGCACGACGGGCGGCTTCAGCATCAACATCTGGCCCGTCAGGCGCAGCCACGCGCCGCCGGAGAGCTCGCGCAGGTCCACCCCGCCGAGCGGCGCGACGAGGAAGACGCAGAGCAGGTAACAGACGACGAAGGCCGGGTAGATCCGCAGCACCCGCTTCAGGACATAGCCCCGCGGATCGGAGATGAAGCTGCCCGTGATCAGGTGGCCGCTGATCAGGAAGAAGCCCATCACCGCCAGCTCCCCCAGGCTGATCGTCCCGAAGAGGCGCATCAGCGGCTCTCGCGACATGTCTCCGTCCAGCATCTGCGGCGCATGCGACGCGATCACCAGCGAGGCGAACAGAAGCCGCAACGAGCCGAAGGCGTTGGTCCGGTTATCCTGCGGCGTCAAAAGGGTCGGGCTCCCAGCACGGGTCGTAGACTCGGTTATAACCACAGAACGCCGGCCTTGGTCCGCCATGGCGTCCTATACGAACGAGCCCTTACCGCTGGTCACTTCCGCATAGCGGTGAACCCGGACCGACTGGACCAGGCCGAACCCGATCATCACCGTCAGCATCACGGTGCCGCCGTAGCTGAGCATCGGCATCGGCACGCCCACCACGGGGGCCAGCCCCATCACCATGGCGCCGTTGATCATCACATAGAGGCTGAACGTGGCCGTCACGCCGGCCGCCGCCAGCCGGCCGAAGTGGCTGTGGCTGAGGTACGAGGTGCGAAGCGCCATGAAGATCAGCGCCGCGTAGAGCACCAGGAGCGACACGCAGCCCACGAAGCCGAACTCCTCGGCCAGGGTGGCGAAGATGAAGTCGGTCTGCTTCTCGGGCAGGAAGTTGAGCTGGCTCTGCGAACCCAGGCCATAGCCCTTGCCGAGCAGCCCCCCGGAGCCCAGCGCGATCATCGACTGCAGGATGTGATAGCCCGAGCCGGAGGGATCGCTCTCCGGATCCAGGAACGTCAGCACGCGCTGACGCTGGTAGTCGTGCATCCCGAACATCACGAACGGTGGGATCACCGCCAGCGCAGCCGCAAGCGCCGTCGCGATGATCTTCCAGGACAGGCCGGCCAGGATGACGATCGCGGCGCCCGTCAGCGCGACCAGCATGGCGGTGCCGAGGTCCGGCTGGTGAGCCACCAGCAGCACCGGCACGCCGATCATCACCGCCGGGATCAGCAGCCACCACGACAGCCGCGCCCGCTCCGCCGACACGCCGTGATAGAGCCGGGCCAGCGCCAGCACGATACCCAGCTTCATCACCTCTGAGGGCTGGAAGCTGAAGCTGCCGACCGACAGCCAGCGCTGCGCGCCCAGCCGAACGTCGCCGACCGCCTCCACCGCCACCAGCAGCAGCAGGCCCAGGCCGTAGATCGGATAGGCCAGCGCAAACCAGACCCGCACGTCGATCATGGCCAGCGCGATCATCAACAGCAGGCAGAAGCCGAAGCGCGCCAGGTGGGCGGCCGCCCACGGGGTCCACGACGAGCCCGCGATGGAGAACAGCATCAGGCTGCCGGCGCCGGCGATCAGGCTCAGCACCAGCACGAACACCCAATCCAGCTCGGAGAGCTTGACGATCAGCCGGTCGCGTTCGCCGGGACGGGTGAGCGCGGAGACCGTCATGTTATCGCTCCCGGATCGATGGCGGCGGCGGGGGCGACTTCCTCCGGGGCTGGCGGCAGGGGGACCACCGTCTGCACCCGTTGCATCACTTCCGCGTCCTTCAGCAGGACGGTGCGCATGATCTCGCGCGCCCGGGGCGCGGCCGCCGCGGCGCCGAACCCCCCATGCTCCACCAGCACGCTGATCGCGTAGCGCGGGTCGTCATAGGGCGCGAAGGCCACGAACCAGGCGTGGTCGCGCAGCTTCCAGGCGCCGGCCGTCCCGTGCACGCCGCGGCCCGCGCCATAGGAATAGGCCTGGGCCGTACCGGTCTTCCCGGCCATCTTGATCGGTCCAAGGCCCAGGTCCGCGACCCGCGCCGCGGTCCCGATGGTGGTCACCGCCGCCATCGCCTCGCGCACGAACAGCAGGTGGTTCTTGTCCACCGGCAGGTCGCCCCAGGCGGCGCCCGATTTCTGTTCGACGCCGCCGATCGATCGGATCAGGCGCGGGTGCAGGGCCTTCTGGCCGTTGGCGATCCGCGCGGTCATCACGCAGAGCTGCAGCGGATTGAGATTGGTGTAGCCCTGGCCGATGCCCATGCTGGGGGTCTCGCCCGGGTGCCATTTGGGGTCGCGCGGGAAGCGGCGCTTCTTGTAGGCGGTGTCCGGCACCAGGCCCTTCTTCTGTCCCGGGATGCCGATGTCGAAGATCTCGCCCAGGCCGAACTTCCGCGCGGTGTCGGCGATCTTGTCCGGGCCGATCGCCAGCGCGGTCTGGTAGAAGTAGATGTCGCACGAGGTGGCGATGGCGTTGTGCATGTCCTGCGCGCCATGCACCTGGTCGCACTTCCAGGTCCGGCCGAAGAACCAGTGGCCGGTGCAGACGTGCACCGTCTTCGGGTCGTAGCCGTTCTCCAGCGCCGACAGCGCCACCATGGTCTTGAAGGTCGAGCCGGGCGGATAGGTCGCCGTCAGCGCCTTGTTGAACAGCGGTTTGTGGTCATAGCCCGAGAGCGCCCGGTACTCCGGCCCGGTCAGCCCGCGCACGAAGCGGTTGGCGTCGAAGCTGGGGCCCGAGAACATGCACAGGATGTCGCCGTTGCGGCAGTCCATCACCACCGCCGCGCCGCTTTCGACGCCGAACACCTCTTCGGCGCGAAGCTGCACGTCCACGTCGAGGCTGAGCTGGATCTCCTTGCCCGGCGTCGAGGGAATATCGCCGTTCGGGTCCTCGCGCACTTGCCGGCCGTTGGCGTCGACCTCGACCTTCTCGGCGCCGGGCTTGCCGCGCAGGTCGATGTCGAAGGCCTTTTCGACTCCCTGACGGCCGATCCGGAAGCCGGGATGCAGCAGGATCGGGTCGGCGTTCGGCCCCGCCGGCTGGATGTCCTCGCGGTTCACCTTGGCGACGTAGCCGATCACGTGGGCAAAGGCGCCGCCGTACGGATAGACCCTCACCTCGCCCATGTCGGCCGTCACGCCGGGCAACTCGGGTTCCCGCACGCTGATGGCGCTGAACTGCTCCCAGCTCATGTCCTCCATGATCTGGACCGGCGCACGCTTGGGGGCGGCGTTGATGTCCTTGAGCAGCCGGCGCTGGCGGATTTCGTCCAGCGGCACGAACGCAGCCAGGGTTTGCAGGGTCGCCTCGGGATCCATGCCCTTGTCGCGCGCCACCATCAGCCGGAAGTTCGGGCGGTTGGCCGCCAGCACCGCGCCGTTCCGGTCGACGATGACTCCCCGAGGGGCGGGCAGGAGCTTGAAGTTGAACTGGTTCGACGTCGCCAGCTTTTCGTAGCGCTGGGTCTCGAACAGTTGGAGGAAGGCCAGCCGGGCGCCGAGCGCCGTCATGCCGAGGCCGGCGAACGCCCCCAGGATCACCGTGCGGCGGTGGAACACACCCTGCCGTTCGTTGACCTCCTCGAAGAATATGGCGGGCTGGGTCATCGCCTAACGGAACCTCACATCGGCGTCTTCGAAGCTATCGATGAGCCGATCTGCGAAGGGATAGAGAACGACGGTCGCAAGGAATTGCCAACCCACGGATATGGGGTCCGGCGCGTTCTGGGTGTCCAGCATCGTGAAGAGATAGCCGGCCCCGAGCGCCAGCGCGGTGGCGAGGCCGTACCAGAGCCACATCATCAACTGGCTCTGGCCCGCCAGTATGCTGCGGGCGCCCAGGACGATCCCGTAGGGCAGCAACAGGCAGACCGCCCAGAAGCCCTTGGGGCTGCCCCACAGCAGATCCAGATACAGCCCCATGATCAGCACGCCCACCGGCGCCAGCATGGATGGACGGATGACCGCCCATGCAAAGGCGACGGGCACGGCGAAGACCGGCTCGGGCAGGCTCAGGCCCCAGAAGCGGAGGGGCAAGGCGAACACGAAGCTGGCCGCCATGACCCAAGCTATCGGCACACCCAGCCAGCTCCAGGGCGCGAGGTGACGTGCGCCGCCGCTGCTCATGGCCCGGCTCCGGCCGGCTGGCTGGCCTTCGGCGCGGCGGACTTCGGCTTGGACGCCTTCGAGGCCGGCGTGTCCGATGGCGTCGCCTTGGGAACGGCCGCCTTTGGGGCAGGCGTCGCAGCCTTGGGGGTCGCTGTCGTCCTGGCTGCGGGCTGAGCCGCCGGCGTGGCCTTCGGCGCCGGCGTCGCAGGCGAGGCCGGGGTTCCAGCCGCCGGCTTCGGCGTCGTCGCGT
>DASVNS010000083.1:0-4392 GCA_036383735.1 Phenylobacterium sp.
GCGGGGCAGTCAGAAGATCGGCGACTATGTGCTGGCCCACGCCTATCTGCGCGACGACCACGTCCTGGACAGGGTGCTGCCCCGCGAGATCCCGATCCCGCCGCTGGCCGAGGTGCAGCTGGCGCTGAACGCCGCGGCGGAACAGGTGACCGGCGAGAGCGGGGACGTCCTCAAGCGGCGCTTGCGCACCGGCACGGTGGTCTCCACGGACGACCGGAACTGGGAGCTGAAGTATTCGAGCAGCGCGCTGCGCTTCAACCAGAGCCGGGCGGTGGCCATCGACATGGAGAGCGCCACCATCGCGGCGCAAGGCTATCGATTCCGGGTGCCGTACGGGACGCTGCTCTGCGTGTCGGACAAGCCGCTGCATGGCGAGATCAAGCTGCCCGGCCAGGCCAACGCCTTCTACGACCGCGCGATCGGCCAACACCTGCAGATCGGCCTGGCCGCCATCGACCTCCTGAAACAGGAGGGCAATCGCCTGCACTCGCGCAAGCTGCGCAGCTTCGACGAACCGCCGTTCCGCTAACACTTCCGTGACCTACCTCCCCCACTGCGGCAGCAGTGGGGGAGGTAAGGGCCTCAGCGGCCCGCCGCATCGAGCTATGCGTCGATCCCAGAACCCTGCCCGTCCTGGGACTGCCCCAAACCGTCAAGTCCCCTGTGCAGCGGTGATAGTCGGAAACCGACAAACCGCGGCGACAGCGTCTCGAATTTCGCATCGAAGGTGGTTAGAACGCCCGCCATGACCCGCCACATCCCTTTCGAGGCGATCGAGAACTTCCGCGACTTCGGCGGCTACGCGGCCGGCCAGCGGCGGCTGAAGCAGGGCTGGCTCTATCGCTCGGCGGCCCAGTCGAAGGCGACGGACGCCGATCTGCAGAAGCTCGCCGGCCTCGGCCTGTCGGTGATCGTCGACCTGCGCCGCGCCAACGAGCGCGAGAAGGAGCCGTCGCGCCGCTGGGATGGCTTTGCCGCGCAGGTGATCGAGAACGACATCGGGCAGGACGCCGCCGACGAGTGGGCGACCTTCATCCAGACGTCGGACCTGACCCCCGGATCGTTCCGCGGCTACATGATGGACTACTACCGCCACGCGCCGTTCCAGCGTCGGCACATCGATCTCTACGCCCGCTACTTCCGGGCCCTGGCCGAAAGCGCGGGCCCGATCCTGGTGCACTGCGCGGCGGGCAAGGACCGCACGGGCATCATCTGTGCGCTGACGCACCACCTGGCCGGCGTGCGCGACGACGACATCATGGCCGACTACCTGTTGACCAACGACCCGGCGCGGATGGCGGCTCGCCTTCCGCTGGTCCGCGAGAAGGTGCTCGAGGTGACCGGCCGGACCGCCTCGGACGAGGCGCTGACCGTCGCCATGGGGGTCGAGGCCGAGTACCTTGGCGAGGCCTTCCGCGTGATGCGCGAGGCGCACGGGTCGCTGGACGGCTACCTCAACGAGGCCCTGGGCCTAGACGCCGGGCTTCGCGGCCGGCTCCACGATCGACTGCTGGCTTAGGACCACATGCAAAGCTTCCAACCTCCCCGCCGGATCCTGATGGGCCCGGGTCCCTCCGACGTGAGTCCCCGCGTGCTCGCCGCCCTGGCGCGGCCGACCATCGGCCACCTGGACCCGGAGTTCCAGGCGCTGATGGAAGAGATCAAGGCGGCCCTGCAGCGCCTGTTCAACGCCCCCGACCACGCCTGCGTGCCGCTGCCGGCGCCCGGCACCGCCGGCATGGAAGCGGCGATCATGAACCTGCTGGAGCCGGGCGACCGGGTGGTGGTGGCGGTGAACGGCGCGTTCGGCGGCCGCATGGCCGACATGGCCGGCCGCGCGGGCGCCACGGTGGTCAGCGTCGACCACGCATGGGGCCAGCCGGTGGATCCGGCGCGGATCGAGGCGGCGCTCGCCGAGGCGCCGACCAAGGTGCTCGCGTTCGTCCACGCCGAGACCTCGACGGGCGCGCGCAGCGATGCGGCGACGCTGTGCGGCCTGGCCCGCAAGTACGGAGCCTTGTCGGTGGTCGACTGCGTGACCTCGCTGGGCGGGATCGTGGTGGACGCGGCGGCCTGGGACGCCGACGTGATCTATTCCGGGACCCAGAAGTGCCTTTCGGCGCCGCCAGGCCTCTCCCCCATCGCCATCAGCCGGCAGGCGCAGGCGGCGATCGCGGGCCGCAAGGAAAAGGTCCGCAACTGGCTGCTCGATTTCAACCTGCTTATGTCCTACTGGGGCGCCGAAGGCGGTCGGACCTATCACCACACGGCGCCGATCAACGCGCTCTACGGGCTGCACGAGAGCCTCGTCGCGATCTTCGAGGAAGGCGTCCAGGCGGCGACCGTCCGGCACGCGCGGATGCACGAGGCGCTGGTGGCGGGCCTGGAGGCGGCCGGCCTGGAGATGCTGGTCGACCCGAAGCACCGCTTGCCGCAGCTGAACACGGTCCGGGTCCCCGACGGGGTGGACGAGGCGGCGGTCCGCGCCCATGTGCTGAAGGCCTGGGACCTGGAGATCGGCGCGGGGCTCGGCCCGCTGAAGGGCCAGGTCTGGCGGATCGGACTGATGGGCGCGTCGGCCACCCCGTGGCACGTTCGGCTGTGCCTGACCGCCCTCAGCGAGGCGCTGGCGGCGCAAGGCGTGAAGATCGACGCCGCCGCCGTGATGGCCGCGGCCGACGCCCGCCTCAGGTAATCATCGACAACCAATCCTCGATGGCTAGGGTGCGGCGACGGTCGCCCCTGAGAGCGGCTGCGAGGGGTTGGAAGCGTGAAGCCTGCGAGCGAAATCGACACGGCGTTGCCGGCTGACGGACGGCTGAACCGCGGGGGCGTCGCCTGGTCGCTCTTCGAAGGCGCCCGCGACCCCTTCATCATCCTGATCATCATCTACATCTTCATGCCCTATGTCGCGGGCACGATGGTCGGCAATCCGGTGCGAGGCCAGGAGGTGCTGTCCCGCTGGCAGCAGTGGGCCGGATGGGCGGTGATGGCCACGGCGCCGTTCATCGGGGCGTCGATCGACAAGGTGGGCCGACGCAAGGGCTGGCTGGCGCTGATCGTCGGCCTGATGGTGCCGCTTTGCGCGGCGCTGTGGTGGGCGAAGCCGGATGGGTCCGGCCTGTCCGTGGCCATGACGATGCTGTTCGCCATGACCGTGCAGGTGCTCTTCAACTACAACGAGATCCTGCACAATTCGCTGCTGGTGCGCGCGGCCGGGCTGTCCGGCGCACACCGGGCGTCCGGGCTGGCGCTGTCGTTTGGCAACCTGTTTTCGGTGCTGGCGCTGGTGTTCACGGCCTGGGCGTTCGCGCTGCCGGGCAAGGTGACCTGGAGCTTCGTGCCCTCGGCCCCGCTGTTCGGGCTGGACCCGGCGACGCACGAACCCGAGCGAGTGGTGGCCTTCCTGGCGGCGGGCCTGTTGTTCTTCGCCTCCATCCCGCTGTTCCTGTGGACGCCGGACGCGCCAAGGACCGGCACGCCGCTCGGGCGGGCCGTCGCGCAAGGGGCCGCCGAGCTGTGGCGCATGCTGAAGACCATCAGCCACTTCAGGGATGCGGCGGTGTTCATCGGCGCGCGGATGCTGTTCGTCGACGGGATGAACGGCGTGCTGATCTATTCCGGCGTCTATGCGGTCGGGGTGATGAAGTGGGGCGCGCTGGAGATGCTGGCCTACGGCATCCTGCTCAGCATCGTGGCCGTGCTGGGCGGTTTCGTCGGCCGCTGGCTCGACGCCGGCCTGGGGCCGAAGAACGCGCTGCGGATCGAGATCTTCATGACCATGCTGGGCCTCACGGGCCTGCTGGGCATGCGGCCGGACCTGATGCTGTTCCTGTGGTCCTACGATCCGGCTACGGCGCCGCTGGTCTGGGACGGCCCGGTTTTCCGCCACCTGCCGGACGTGGTCTTCGTGCTGGTGGGCTTCGTGAACGCCACCTTCATCACCGCCCAGTACGCCTCCAGCCGCACGCTCCTGACGCGTTTGACGCCACCGGAACAGACCGGGGCGTTCTTTGGGGTCTATGCCCTGTCGGGGGTCGCCACGGCCTGGCTGGCCCCGACCCTGGTCAACATCGGCACCCACGTGACCGGCACGCAGCAGGGCGGGTTCGCGATGCTCGTGCTGCTGCTGGGCCTGGGCCTGGGCGCCCTGTTCCTGGTGCGCGGCGGCGGGCGCGGATTTGCCTACGGGCGGTGAGGAAGCTCTGACCTCTGCCCGTCACGGTTCGCTACTCGCGATGGTTTAGGGATATTAAGCATCTGAATTGACGGCGCCTTAAGCGCGGTGGCCGACATTGGGCGTGTTCTTAGGGGCGAGCAGGCGAGAGCTTGAGGCCCCCCAGCATAGCCCTGCTCGCTAGATCCAAGGAGAGAGCCCAATGTCGAAGTTCG
>DASVNS010000084.1:0-3429 GCA_036383735.1 Phenylobacterium sp.
ACCTGCTCGGAGAGATCAAGATGCGTGTCTTTGCGGTTCTGGCGCTCGGCGCCCTGGCGCTGGCGGCGTGTTCGAAGAAGGAAGAAAAGGCCCCCGCCGCGCAGGCGTCCGCCTCGGCCTCCGCGTCCGGAGGCTCGGTCAGCACTTCGGCCGGCCCGGTGGCGATGCCCAAGCGCCGGCCGGGGCTGTGGAGCCACACGGTCAGCAGCGCCGGCTCGACCCAGACCATGCAGGTCTGCATCGACCCCGACACCGACGCCAAGATGAGCGTGTGGGGTCAGGCGGTGAGCAAGGACAGGTGCTCGAAGAACGCCTTCGCCGCGACCGCGAACGGCTACGCCTTCGAGAGCGAGTGCGACCTGGGCAACATGGGCCACGTGGTTTCCAAGGGCAGCGTCACCGGCGACTTCGGCTCGGCCTACACGGTCAAGACCACCAGCACGACCACGGGATCGTCCATGCCCCAGGCCAACACCACCAGCGAAATGACCCTCACCGCCAAGTGGCGGGGCGCATGTCCGGCCGGAATGAAGGGCGGCGACGTCACCTTACCCGGCGGCATGAAGATCAACATGGAAGCCATGGCCGGGAAGAAATAGTCCGCCCCTTGCGACGTGCCATGTCGGGACAGGCCGACCCGGCCCGTCCTCAGGACGAATGAGGAGAACGGACATGGCCGAGAAGGTCGATATCGCCCCGAACAACGACAACGAGCTGGTGCTCGCGCGGCTGATGGACGCCAGCCCGGAACAGCTGTTCCGCGCCTGGACCACGCCCGAGCGCTATCCCGAATGGTTCTGTCCCAAGCCCTGGCGCGCCGAGGCGACGAAGATGGACCTGCGCCCCGGCGGCGCCTGCGAGACGACGATGTACGGACCGGACGGCGAGGTGTTTCCGAACCGCGGCGTCTATCTGGAGATCGTGCCGAACCGGAAGCTGGTGTTCACCGACAGCTACACCGAGGGGTGGGTCCCGGCGCCCGACCCGATGATGACGGCGGTCCTGACCTTCGAGCCGCGGGCGGACGGCAAGACCCTCTATGTCGCCCGCTGCGGCCACCCCACGCCGGAGAAGAAGGCGATGCACGAGCAGATGGGCTTCCACGAGGGATGGGGGATCGTGGCGGAACAGCTCGAGGCGCTGGCGAGGACCCTGTAGCCGTCCCGCCCGGCGCGCCGCTGTGCCGATCCGGGACGTCGAAGTCCGGATCGCAGCCGCCGTGAAACGCGTCCCTCAGGTGCGGGCGGCGATGGCTTCCAGGGTCTGGACGCGGCTGTCCAGGTCCTCGGCCAGTTGGCGCGCCACTTCGCGGATGCCGGGCGAGTAGGCGTCGCCGCCCTCGGCGATCTCGACCGCGAGTTGCTCCAGCTGGACCATCGCAGCCGAGAACGACTTCACGTGGTCCTTGGCGAGCTGGCGGGCCTCGGCCTGCAGCCGGCGCACGCGCTCGGAGACCGTTTCGGTCTTCGGCGAGACGATTTTCAGTTCGTTGTCTGCGACAACGGAGAGAGACGGCGACATCTTTGTGTACCTCAATTGCATCCCCAAAGCCGTTACAGCCGCACGTCCGTTGAGGAACGCGTCCAAGCCGACCTTGCTTCTCAAACCTACGTCCAGAGACAGCACAGGTTCCCTGTCTCCCGCATGAATGGCGCCAGTTAACTCTGCGATGGAGGAAGGTGAGGATTCCGCGCCACGGTGTTTCGTCAAGATCCAGTCATCGGTGTGCTGGAGCGCGGAGCGAGGGCCGGTGGCGGGATGATTGGCGCCTCCTTCCTCCTCGATGGAGGAAGGCCGGGATGGTGGTGTTCGCACGGGCGAAGAGGCGAAGGTCGAGGTCGGCGCCGACCTGATCCTTCGGCGTCACCTCAGCGGCCACACCACCACCCAACCCTCCTCCATCGAGGAGGAGGGCTCATGATTTCTTGCCTCACACGCTCGGCTAAGGTTCTAACGGTTACGGTGGTTGGGCTACCGCCGCCCTTTGCGGAAACGCTCCGCGGCTTCCGCCCGCGCCTCGGCCTTCACCCGTTTCACAGCGCCCCGATCCACGGTCTCGCCTTCCGGGGTGATCATCTCGTTGGCGAATTCCAGGTCGAGCATCTTCAGGCGTTTGATCTCGTCGCGCAGGCGGGCGGCGGTCTCGAACTCCAGGTTGGCGGCGGCTTCGCGCATGCGGGCCTCCAGATCCTTGAGCGTGGTCTTGAAGTTGTCGCCCATGAACGGCTTGCCGTCCTCGGCGACGCCGACCGGGACCGTGACGTGGTCGCGCTCGTAGTGGCTGGCGAGGATGTCCTTGATCTGGCTCTTCACGCTCTCCGGCGTGATGCCGTGCTCGAGGTTGTACTGCTCCTGCTTCTCGCGGCGCCGCCTGGTCTCGGCCATGGCGCGTTCCATGGAGCCGGTGACGCTGTCGGCGTAGAGGATCACATGGCCGTCCACGTTCCGCGCCGCCCGCCCGATCGTCTGGATCAGCGAGGTCTCCGAGCGCAGGAAGCCCTCCTTGTCGGCGTCGAGGATGGCCACCAGGCCGCACTCTGGGATGTCCAGGCCCTCGCGCAGCAGGTTGATGCCGATCAGGATGTCGAAGGCCCCCAGCCGCAGATCGCGGATGATCTCGATCCGCTCCAGGGTATCGACGTCGGAGTGCAGGTAGCGGACGCGCAGGCCCTGCTCGTGCATGTATTCGGTGAGATCCTCGGCCATCTTCTTGGTGAGCACGGTGACCAGCGAGCGGTAGCCCTTGGCGGCGGTCTCCCGCACTTCGGCGATCACGTCGTCCACCTGGCTGAAGCCGTTCTTGGAAACCGGGCGCACCTCGACCGGCGGGTCGATCAGGCCGGTGGGGCGGATCACCTGTTCGGCGAAGACGCCGCCGGACCGCTCCATCTCCCACGGCCCGGGCGTGGCGGAGACGAAGACGCTGTCCGGCCGCATGGCGTCCCACTCCTCGAACTTGAGCGGGCGGTTGTCGATGCAGGAGGGCAGGCGGAAGCCGTACTCCGCCAGGGTGAACTTGCGGCGATAGTCGCCCCGGTACATGCCGCCGATCTGGGGCACGGTCTGGTGGCTCTCGTCCACGAACAGCAGGGCGTTGTCGGGGATGTATTCGAAGAAGGTCGGCGGCGGCTCGCCTGGTCGGCGGCCGGTGAGGTAGCGGCTGTAGTTCTCGATGCCGGCGCAGGAGCCGGTGGCCTCGATCATCTCGATGTCGAAGGTGGTGCGCTGCTCCAGCCGCTGGGCCTCCAGCAGCTTGCCGTTGGCGATCATCCAGTCCAGGCGCTCCTTGAGCTCGACCTTGATCTGGTTGATCGCCTGGCGGAGCGTCGGGCGCGGCGTCACATAGTGGCTGTTGGCGTAGATTTTCACGCCCTGGAGGTCGTTGGTCTTCTTGCCGGTCAGTGGGTCGAACTCGGTGATCGCCTCGAT
>DASVNS010000085.1:0-5646 GCA_036383735.1 Phenylobacterium sp.
TCGGGCGTCGGCCTGGTGGGCAACTTCGGCGGCGAGCGCCGGTTCAACTACACGGCCTATGGCGAGGTGGTGGTGGTCGCCGCCCGGCTGGAGGCGGCCAACAAGACCTTCGGCACCCGCATCCTGTTCAGCGGCGACACCCTGAAGCTGGCGAAGAACGACGTGCCGATGGAGCCGGTCGGCGAGATCGACCTCAAGGGCGTGCCGCTCCCGATCCCCGCCTACACGACGCGTAGCGAGGCGGCATAGGGGGCCTTCCTTTCCCACGAAGCGGGAAGACCGTGACGGTCACCGGTCGGCCTGGCCCGACATCCGCGGTCCCACCCAGCCGGCCATGTCTACGTCGTCGCTCACGCGGTAGGGGCGGCCCCACTGGTCGGTGAAGAAGCGTTCCATCTCGGGGCGGGTGAAGGGCCGCGAGCCCAGGCGGCCGAAGATCGCCATCTGCCCGCCGGTCTCGTCGACGGCGCGGTCGCGATCCAGGCCCTTCGACAGCGCCAGCGCTGGCGACGGCGTACGCGCCCAGGCGATCAGCTCCGGCTTCGGCGCCGGCGAGAAGCCGTAGAAGTTGGGCTGGCTGGAAGGGCTGATGAGCTGCAGCACCTTCATGCCGTTGCGGCCGTCGGCGACGTAGGCGAACAGCGAGGCGTTGGTCGAAGCGACCACGACGTCCTCGGCATCGTTCAGCGCGCCGCCGGCGTCGAACTTCTGGTAGAGGCGCGGTCGCTCGGGGTTCTTCACGTCGACGATGACCAGGCCGTCCTTCTTGGCCGCCACATAGGCGAAGGTCCGGGCGACATAGACGCGCCGGGCATCGACCAGCGGGATGGTCGCGCCCTCCACGAGGCGGGGCTGGTCCATCCGGGTGACGTCCAGCACCTCCAGCCCGCGGGCCGTGGTGACCCACAGGTAGCGGAACTGCAGGGCCGAGCCGCGCACGTCGGGCAGGGCCACCGTGGTCACGTAGCGTGGCTTCAGGGGATCGTTCAGGTCGACGACCACGAGACCGGCGTCGGCGGCGATGTAGGCATAGCGCCCGCCCAGCGTGATGTGCCGCGCGCCCTTCAGGACGCCGCCGGCGTTCCAGGTGACCGCGCGCTTCAGCATGTTGTTGCGCGGATCGCCGTCGGCCAGGGTGTTCACGTCGACGAGGATCAGCCCCTCCTCGCTGTCGGTGATCACGGCGTAGGAATAGAGCGGATGGAACGTCTGCTCCTGGTTGGCCTGCAGCAGGCTGACGTCGGCGCCGGTGACGGCGTCCTTGACCATCATCTTCTGCATCGCCTCGTTGCGCAGCGGGGCGATGTTCTGGTTGGTCGGCAGCGCCATGCAGGTGGCGTTCTTCGACGGCACATGGGTGTTCTGGCCTAGCGGCGAGAACGGCGCCGAGATCACCCGTTGCGAGACGCCCTTGTTGGCGACACTGGCGGCGTCGAACACGCGGAAGCCGCCCTTCCCTTCGGCCACGAACATGTACTCGCCGCGCAACTGCAGGCAGCGGGCCGCGCCGTCGGTCTTGGCGACGAAGTTCGAGATCGTCTCCGCGCCCGCCTCCTCGCCGCCGGAGACGCCCTTGGCGAAGGGCTTGCCGCGGACCCAGTTTTTCAGCTCGCGCTTATTCTGGTCGACGTGCAGCTTGTAGAAGTCGGGATAGGCATACCTGTGCAGGTAGCTGCCGAACACCGCCTGCGGCTCGCCCCACTCCGACACCCGCACGGCCTCGATCCCGCCGTCCAGGCCCACCCAGGCGTTCTGGCCGACGAAGTTCACGAAGTTGGTCCCCAGCAGCAGCAGCTGAGCCATGATCGCGTTGTTGTCGTTGGCCGCGGAGACGTGGCAGTCCGAACAGGTCTTGGTCTCGGTGGTCCGCACGGTGTGCGGGAAGTGCGGCGCGAAGGCCTGGCTGGAGAAGCCCGAGGCGGCGATCGGCGGCTGCTGTACGTAGATCCGCTCGCGATTGGTGTTGGTCGAGGACAACACGAGGGCCGAGGACGAACGGATCGGGGCGATCGTGGCGCCCTTCGTCGTCATGTGTTTGCCCAGCTGGTACATGTCGTCGCGGGCGACCTGGGGGTTGTAGGTGGCGTAGTTGCGGGTCTCCTCGCCCTCGTACTTGTGGCTGATGGTCTTCCAGTTCGCTTCGACGGGCATGTGGCAGCCGGCGCACGCCGTGGTCCACGAGGTGTGGCAGGTGAAGCATTCCATCTCGTCGTCGTTGTGCGCCCGATCGCCCGGCGCCACCCCTGGCCCCCAGGCGAACGGCCGCCCGCCCTGGGTGATCTTGCCCATCAGCTTGGCCCGCGCGGACTTCGCGTTGTAGTCGGGCGAGCCCGGATCGACCGTATCCTTGGTCAGCTTCACCCGCCATTCCAGCTTCGGATCGACCAGAGAGCGCTGGATCAGCACCTGGCGGCCGTCCCGTTCGACCCATTCGAAGCGGCGCTGGCCATCGGGGTTGCGCAGCAGGGTCAGGTCGTTGCCCTTCGGGTCGGCGGCGGGGCCGGAGGTGCGCAGGGTCGGATAGGCCGTGGACGAGCCGTGACAGTCCTTGCAGCGGATCTCCACCGCGTTGGCCACCTCGCCCATGATCAGGCCGGAGCCGTGGCTGTCCTGGCTGAAGTGGCAGTCGACGCACTGCATGCCCTTCTCGGCGTGGATGTCCATCATGTGGACCGCCTTGCCCGGCGCATTCTGGCCGACCGGCGTGAACTCGGGGGCGCCGGCTTTGTGGAACTTCTCCGGATCGTCGTTGGCGATCACGGCGCCGTCCTTGTCCAGCAACTCGCCGTCGCGATTGCGCTTGAACACGGCGCGGAAATTCCAGCCGTGGCCGTGATAGTCGGCGAACTGGGTGTCCTTCAGCTTGGTGTTCAGGCCGAAGACGTTGCGCAGGAAGTCCAGGTCAGCCCACTTGCCGCGCGGCGCCGCGCCTTCCGGGTTGCGGTCCAGCACTTTCCGGATCTCTTCGGTCGTGGGGTACTTCTGGCGCTCCGGCCACATGAACGGCGCGTCGGCCTCGTAGTCCCACATCGTGTAGCCGAGGTAGGTGTTCACGAAGCTGTTCGGCTGATGCATGTGGCAGTTCATGCACTGGGCCGTGGGGATGGCGCGCGTGAAGGCGTGCTTGATCGGGTGCCCGGACTCTTCCCTGTTGATCGTCGGATCCACGGTCGCCGATTGGCCGTCGCGGCCGAACTGGGCCCAGGTCGAGCTGGCGTGCGGTTGGCGGTTGTTGGCGTAGGGGACGTGGCAGGCGGCGCAGCCCGACGACCGGTAGTCGCCCGGCTGGTCGTTGGTGCCCAGGAACCAGGTGAACGGGTCGTTCAGCCGGGTCTTGTGGATGTTGAGCAGCGGGATGGCGGCGCGCAGGCCAGTCCCCGGGCCGCGGTTCGACTGGCGGATATCGGGCCGGCCCGGCTCTTCCAGGCGCTGGATGGCGCCGTTCGCGTTGGGCAGGCCCACCTCGGCGAACTGGGTATTGATGTTGCGCCCGCCCCGCTCGAACACGCGGAAGATGTCGCCGGGCGGCGTCACTTGCCACGTGGGTGTGGGATAGAGGGTCGGCAACGCGCCCCGTTTGGCCTCGGCGGGCGTCACCGTTCCATGGGGATTGCCGGGTGACAGCAGCCGGGCCGGCTCACCGTGCGTCGTGTAGGCCTCTCCCAGGATGTAATTCTTAAAAGGCAGGACGCCGTTGTTGTACGACGCGCCGCCGTAGAACATCGCGCCGGTGGCCATCAACGAGCGCTCGGCGCGCTCGATCAGATCCATATGGCAGGCGCCGCAGGCCTGGCGCGCCACCCGATAGTCGGACGGGTTCACGAAGCGGATGAACTCAGGGCTCTCCTTGTTCAGCAGCGTATAGCTCTGCTTCGGGTTGGCCGAGCTGGGATAGCGCCAGGTCCTGGGGTACTTCGGCAGCACGTGGGCGCGGTCTCGCAGGGTCGCGTAGGCTGGCGCTGCCTTGGCCAAACCGGCGGGCGCGATCACCCCGGCGTCGCCGCCGTGGCAGGACGCGCAGCCCAGCTGCACGGCCTGGGACATGTGCATGGTCTTGGCGTCGCTGTCGGTGTGGCACGAGACGCAGCCGCGGCTGGCCTGGTCGACCTCCGCTTCGCTCATGCCCAGCTTCGCCGGCGCGCTCGCGACGTATTTTCGGGCCACCGGCTTTTCGGCTTCGCTGGCCTTCAGGGACAAGGGCGCGAGCAGAGTCGCTGCGATCAGCGCCCCCGTCCTCAGCCATTTTTTCCCAATTGTCAGCATATTACCCTTAGAAGATGAGAACTGCGTTTAAGAGGATCGAATAGTAGCGCCCGTCACGGTCGCGGTTCTCGAACAGGTCGACGAACCCCTTTCCAGGCTCGAAGGCCGCGACCGATGCGCGGAAGACGATGTTCTGGGTCATGTACGGTCGCCAGATGGTCGAGATCGACGCATCCCAACCCAGGGAGTTGGGGATCGATCCCTCCTGCCGCAGCGCCTGTAGCACGGCGGTGTTCGCGAACGAGATGTGGTTGATGTTGGTGGTGACGCGCAACTGCGGCGTCACGTCGAAATCGGCGCCGCCGCCCAGCAGGATCGTGCCCGGGTTGTTGAAGTTGGACTGCCCCTCTTCCTTCGACGAGCGGAGGCTGTTCAGAACGCCGTTGCGGCCGTTGATGGCGATCACCCGCCCGCCGCCCGCAAACGGGATGGTCTGGCGGATCCAATAGCTGGTATCCGAGCCTGCGAACTGCGGATTCTCGAAGATCGCGTCGAAGCCCGTTTCCTTGTTGTCGTAGGGATCCTTGTCGCCCGACGCGTAAAGGCCCTGCAGGCGCAGCCGCACCCAGCTGAAGTCGATCGAGGGCTCGGCGGCCACGAAATAGCTGCGGATCTTCGCCTTGCGGTCGGTGAAGAGGCTGTTGCGGTCCTCGCCGAACGCATAGAACGCCGAAGCGGTCAGGTTGAGCCGCCCGACGTGGCCGTCGGTGCTGTAGCCCAGGTAGGTCACGTCGTAGTCGCGACCCCGCAGGCTGCCGAGAAGGGCCGGCCGCTGCGGGAAGCCATTCTTGTCCACATAGATCTCGTCGCCCTCGCGGTTGCGATTGTGGGCGACCATTACCTGCGAGGTGAGACCGGGGAACGGCAAATCCTGGCGATACAGCGAGCCGATGAAAACGTAGTCGTCGCGCAGATGTTGGCCCAGGTCGTTCAGGCCTGAATTGGTGTCCTTCTCGATCCGGCGGAAGGCCGCCAGATTGTACTGGAAGCGGTTGTTGTCGCGGTTGCCGAAGAGCCGCACGCCGAGTTGGTTGTCCTGGAACAGGAATCCGCGGAACTCGGACGAGAACGGCTGGATGCCTACGCGGACACTGTCGAAGTCGTAGCGGTCGGAGACGTTGCGGATGTGATAGTCGACGAACAGTTCCTGCACGCCCATGAACGCGTCGTTGCGATGGCTGGGCTTGCTCGGCTGGACGTAGAGCACCCGCTTCTCGGGGACGTCGACGTAGTTTTCCTGGAACGCCAGGGCGACCCGGAACTCCAACTCCGGGGGCTTGTAGGCGGTGGAGCCCTTGATCACCGACGCCGCGGCGATGAAGGTCTGCGCCAGCATCAGGCTGGTATCGCCGCCGAACGCGTCGAGGCTGCCCGGCCGTTCCG
>DASVNS010000086.1:0-11431 GCA_036383735.1 Phenylobacterium sp.
CCCCTACGGGATGACCGGCGCCCGCTGCACCGCCCACGTGCTCTACGAGGGCAAGCGCCGCGGGGCCAAGTACGGCGTCGTCACCATGTGCATCGGCGGCGGCATGGGCGCGGCCGGCCTGTTCGAGATCTTCTGATCCGAACCCACCGCTGACCCCAAACACCAAGGGCCGCCCCACCCGGGCGGCCCTTTTGCTTTGCGACCACCGCCTGCGGGCGGGGACGGGGCGCGATCTAAGCGTCGGCGGCCTCGGGCGGCTTCGACTTCGCCCGGCTCTTCGCCTTGGCCTTCGCCGGGCGGCGGCGAGCTTCCATGGCCAGGTCCATGGGCAGATGTTCCGGCTGACAGGCGCCGGGGCCGATCTCCGCCCGAACCTGGCGGGCTTCGAGCGCCTCCTGGCATTCGGAGCACACCATCACCGGATCGAACTTATGGTCGCACGTCAGATGGTGGTGCAGCAGCGGGCGGCCCTTCTTGCCCGCCATATGGATGTCGCCCCAATGGACGATCGACATGACCACCGGATAGAGATCGAGGCCCTTGGCGGTGAGCCGATACTCGTAGCGTATCGGATTGGTCTGGTAGGCCACCTTCGTAAGCACGAAGGCCTCGACCAGCTTGTTCAGCCGGTCCGCCAGGATGGGGCGGCCGATCCGGAGCCGGGATTGGAAATCGTCGAACCGCCGGACCTTCAGGAAACAATCGCGCAGGATCAACAGCGTCCAGCGATCCCCGATCACCGAGACGGTCCGCGCGAGCGAGCACGCCTGATCCTCAAGTTCGCTCCACTGCACCGCGAAGCCTCCGTTTCAAACCCCGCCGGCGACGCGCCGCGCCCGACTGAATGCCGATTGTGAACTCATATAACGTTTCGGCAGCAATCTTCCACTCTCCGCGCGAGTTCCCCGCAGGCGGAGCACGAACAGCCCCGCAGCAATGCGTCGAACCCCGGTGGGCGGCCAAAATCATGGCGCCGGCAGCTGACGATCCCTGGCTGCAGCATCGGCCACCGGCGCGTGAATCGTTCGACGCGCGCGAACCGAAGCTCTTCACAAAACGGTCGCGGCTTCGCTGAAGGCTTGATCCAGCGGAAAAGCCCGTTCAAAAACCGCATCCACTAGTGATCGCCACCGATGGTGCGCGATCCCTCCCCGGCCCGAGAGCCGAACGACCCTGGAAGGACGCGACCATGAAGACCCAGATCACCGAAATGTTCGGGATAGAACACCCGATCATCCAGGGCGGCATGCACTTCGTCGGCTTCGCCGAGATGGCGGCCGCGGTCGCCAATGCGGGTGGCCTGGGACTCATCACCGGCCTGACGCAATCGACGCCTGAGTTGCTCGCCAAGGAAATCGCCCGCTGCCGGGAGATGACCGACAAGCCGTTCGGCGTGAACCTGACCTTCCTGCCCGCAGTGACCCCGCCCGACTATCCGGGCTACATCAAGGTGATCCTCGACTCAGGCATCAAGGCGGTCGAGACCGCAGGCAACAACCCGCAGAAGTGGCTGCCGGCCTTGCACGAGGCCGGCGTCAAGGTGATCCACAAGTGCACCTCGGTCCGCCATGCGCTCAAGGCCGAGGCGATCGGCTGCGACGCGGTCAGCGTCGATGGCTTCGAATGTGGCGGTCACCCGGGCGAGGACGACGTCCCGAATTTCATCCTGCTGCCCCGCGCCGCCGAGGAACTGAAGATCCCGTTCGTGGCGTCCGGCGGCATGGCCGACGGCCGCTCGCTGGTCGCCGCCCTCAGCCTCGGCGCCCAGGGCATGAACATGGGCACCCGGTTCATCGCCACCCAAGACGCCCCGGTCCACCCGAATGTGAAGGCCGCGCTGCTGGAAGCCACCGAGCTCGACACCCGCCTGGTGATGCGCCCGCTGCGGAACACCGAGCGCGTCCTGACCAACAAGGGCGTCGAGCGGCTGCTCGAAAAGGAACGCACCCTCGGCGCCGCCATCAAGTTCGAGGACGTCCTGCCGGAAGTCGCCGGGGTCTACCCGCGCATCCTGCGTGACGGCGAAATGGACGCCGGCGCCTGGAGCTGCGGCATGGTCGCCGGCCTCATCAACGACATCCCGACGGTGAAGGAACTCATCGACCGGATCATGGCCGAGGCCGATGCGATCATCCGCCAACGCCTGACCGGCTTCCTCGACGGCAAGGTCGAAGCCGCTTCGACCCGGGCGCCCGCCCTGGCCTAGCCCACGCGGCATCCCGATCGGAGAGCCCGGCGCCCAGCGGCGCCGGGCTTTCTTTTTGCCTGCTCCGCGGCATGTGCCGAGGGTTGCAATCGCTCGTTGTACCCGGCCCTATCGGTGGTAACCTCAAGCTTGCGGTGATCGCCGCCTCAAGCCGGGAGACGGCCATGGCCTACACAGTCGCGCAGCTGCTGAAGACCTCGCAGGCGGACCTGGATACGCTGTTCAAAGGCCTGCAGGCCGGGCCGATCCCGAACGGGCAGGCCGAAGGCACCGCCATCATCGCGCCGGGCACGACGTTCAGCGACGAGATCGCCAAGATGGTCAATATCTTCGCCTGGCAGGGCAAGGTGTTCGACAACCAGGCGGGCGTGCTGCGTAACCGCATCCTGCCGTTCGGCGTCAATGCGATCGTGGCCCGGGTCTACAAGGACAAGAGCTGGCTGGACGACAAGGAGTGCATCGTCCTCGACTACTCCGACACCTCGCTGCTCGCCCACTGGATCCGTGACGAGATCCGCGAGGTGCAGCCGGGCCTGTACCTGGGCAAGGTCTATTGGGACAAGGCCCGGCTGATCGACTTCGCCCTCGAGTTCTGAAGCGGCGGGCGCCGTGACCCCCCAGTCGGAATTCCTGGTGCTCGCACCCGTCCGGCCTGGCTCCATCCCTGCGCTCCGGACGCTGCTGGCGACGCTCAACCGTCAGCCTGGGCATGCGGACCCCCAGAACCCGCTGGTCCGGTTCGCCGCCTTTCCGACACTGCACCTCGCGCGCTTCGTGGTTCTGGAGGACGAGACCCGGCATGACATCGAAGCCTTCGGCCAGGCGGCGGCGGACCTGCCGGTCTACCTCGCTTTCCTGGGAGACTGCGACGGCGACGCCGGAGCGCTGCTCGACGATCTGGCGGCGCGTGCGGGCGACGGCCTGCGGGCCATCTTCGCCCACTGCGAAGGCTTCGACGCCGATACCCACCTGCGCCACTGGATGGCGCAACATCTCACCTCGCCGTCGGCCTACTACGTCAACTGGGTCGGTCGCACGGTGCTGCAGATCCGCGAAGAGGCGGCGCTGCACGCGGCCCTGTCGGACGAGCTCGCCGCCGCGCGCGCCGACGGCGAACGCAACCCGCAGGCGCTGCATGCGCGCTTGCGCACCTGCGTGCGGAACCGGGGCCTGCCGCTGACCCCGCCTGCGCCCACGCCCCTCGGCTGGCGTTTGCGCCACCTTGCCTCACTGGCCGCCAGCCTGCTGATCCTCGCGGTCGCCGCGCCGCTCCTGCTGATCGCGAGCCCGATCCTGCTGGCGGTGCTGCGACAGCACGAGACCACCGATCCGGAGATCTTCATCCCCTCCGACCGGGTGCGCCAGCAGCAGATCGCGGCCACCGAGGACCATGACGTCACCAACCCGTTCAGCGCGATCGGCAGCGTCAAGCCGGGCGGGTTCAGGGCGGCGCTGGTGCAGGCCAGCCTCTGGCTGCTGAACTTCGGGTGCCGCCATTTGTACACGCGAGGCCGGCTTGCCCGGGTGGGCACCATCCACTTCGCACGCTGGGTGATGCTGGACGGCGGCCGGCGCGTGTTCTTCGCCAGCAACTATGACGGCTCGCTCGAAGCCTACATGGACGACTTCATCAACAAGGTGGCCTTCGGCCTGAACCTGGTCTTCTCCAATGGCGTCGGCTACCCGAATACCCGCTTCCTGTTGCTGGACGGCGCCCAGCGCGAGGAACAGTTCAAGGCCTTCCTGCGCCGCCGCCAGCAGGCCACCGACGTCTGGTACAAGGCCTATCCCGGCCTGACCGCCTTCGACCTGGCGCGGAACAGCGAAATCCGCCGCGGCCTGCAGAACCCCGCACTGACCGGCGCCGCGCTGCGGGCGTGGCTGGCCAAGATCTGAGGCGTCCCATGGCGGTTTCCCCCGACGATCTCGACGACATCCAGGGCCTGCTGAAGTCCGGCTATGGGCCGCTGGGCGAGGCGGCCTACCTGCTCCTGCGCATCCGCGATCCCGGCGCTGCGCGCGCCTGGCTGCGCGCCTTCCGACCCACCACGGTCGGAGACCTGAACCAGAAGGTGGCGCGCGCGCGCCATGTGGCGTTCACGGCAAGCGGGCTGGCGGCGCTGGGCCTGCCGGCCGCGGTGCTGGAGGGTTTCTCGCCCGAGTTCGTGGGCGGCATGGCCGACGATCCGGCCCGCTCGCGCCGGCTGGGGGACGTCGGGGCCAATGCGCCGGCCGGATGGGCCTGGGGCCGTGGCGCCGATGAGCCGCATCTGCTGGTCATGCTGTTCGCGGCCGGCGACGATCTGGCGGCCCTCAAGAGTGAAGTCCAGAACGCCGATTTCGCTACGGCGTTCGATGTCCGCGAACTCTCGACGGCGCCCCTGGATGGCCGCGAGCCGTTCGGCTTTGTCGACGGGCTGAGCCAGCCGGAGATCGACTGGGCCGGCGAGCGCACCCCCGGCACATCCGAGGATCTCGACTACGGCAACCGGATCGCCGCGGGCGAGTTCGTGCTGGGCCACCCCAACGAATACGGCCTCGTGACGCGTACGCCCGGGATCGGCGCGGACGGGCGAGACGGCAGCCTCGGCCGCAACGGCTCCTATCTGGTGTTCCGCCAGCTCGCGCAGGACGTCGAGGGGTTCTGGACCTTCGTCAACGCCCGCGGCGGCCTGCCACTGGCCGAGGCGATGGTCGGGCGTCGCCGCGACGGGCAGGCCCTCGCCGAGCCCGCCCGGCGGACCATCCGGGGGGTGGGTCCCAAACAGGCCGACATCACCTTCAACAACTACGACTTCGAGAGCGACGTGGACGGGACCACCTGCCCGGTCAGCGGCCACGTCCGGCGGGCCAATCCGCGGACCGGGGATCAGCCGGGCGGCGACCTGGGGCCGATCCGCAAGCTGGCGGGCATGCTGGGCGTGGGCCTCGAGCGCCGCGCCGACACCGTCGCGTCCAGCCGCTTCCACCGTCTCCTGCGGCGCGGGCGCAAATACGTGTCGTCGGAGGGAACCGGCCTCCACTTCATCACCCTCGGCGCCAGCATCGCGCGCCAGTTCGAGTTCGTGCAGGGCGCCTGGCTGGCCAGCGCCAAGTTCGGAGGGCTGAGCGGCGAACAGGACCCGCTGCTGGGCTCACGGCAGCCGTTCCCGGAGGGACACGCCACCGACGGCTTCCGCTGGCCGCAAAAGGACGGACCGTGCGCCGCCTTCGAAGGCCTGCCGCAGTTCGTGACGGTGCGCGGCGGCGCCTACTTCTTCCTGCCCGGGCTGGCGGCGCTGCGGCGCCTGGCGGAGCTTTAGGCGAACACCTCGTCGCCCGTCGGTTCGATATGGGGCGCGGCGTTCATCCGCTGTCGGAAGTCGCTGAGCTCCTGGTAGAGCCGCAGGCGCGTCCGGCTCTGGTTACCCAGCGGGCGATGCTCGGCCAGCGCGTGCCACGGATTGTATTTCAGGTTCCGGCAGAAGGCCATTTGCGCAGGCGTGTCGAAGGTCTGCCGCGGCAGATGCAGCCGCGCCACCGTCACATACGGCGACAGCCGGGTCGGCCAATAGACCGCGGCGTTCTCGAGCGGCATGCGGTGGGCGTCGGTCTGCACCTGGACGGCGATGTCGAACGCGACGTCGTGGGCGTCGAGGGTCTTGACCATGTTGTCGCGCAGGTAGTTGTCAGGAATCCGCCCGAACGGCAGGCCTGGGATCTTCCGCGGCGCCTTGCTGCGCGGGAAGAAGGCGTACTTCATCGCCTGTCCCTCGCCCAGCAGGTAGGGGACGTTCGAGTAATAGGCCTCGCCCAGCGGGTTCTTCATGGTCTTGTTCCAGAGCCCCTGCATCAGGAAGTCCAGCAGGTGACTGTCCTTGGGGTTCAGGAAGTACCAGAGCGGCTGATGCAGCAGGCTCCAGTGCTGCAGCTTGGCGTTCTCCATGGCATTGGGCGTCACGAACGTCGGCGTGCAGACGCAGATCAGATCCTGGGTCCGCTTCTCCTCGTCCATCAGCTTGGGGCCATCGACGCCCATCAGCTTGATGCTCATCGAGCCGAACCCGACATCGTCGATGTCCTTGGGCACGTCCGGCCCGGGGCCGGCGTAGCGCACCCAGGCCTTGAAGGTCCGCGGGGTGGCGAAGACTCCCTTGCGGACATGCTCCGGCAGGCCGTCCAGGACGGTGACCTCGCCGCGGACCAGGCCGTGGGTCTTGGTGTTGCCGCCGCGTTCGTAGCCGCCTGGCTGGAAACGCCCGCGCATCTGCTCGCGCATCAGGTCGATGATCGCCTGGGTGGCCTCCTCTTCGCCGGGCTGGATCCGTTCCTCCGCGAGGGCGAGCCCTTCGTTGCGGCGCTGGATATTGATCAGGAACTGGATGACCGCGGCCTCGGCAGGTCGGAACATCGCGTCCAGGGTGTCGCGAACCGGCGGCTCCAGTCGGCGTTCGATGCGGCTGATCGCGACCAGGGCGTCATGCAGCCTCTGCAGGGGCATGGGCGACCTCCTCGTTGAGCGCGGCGGAAGCGAGCGCGGCGGCGTGGATCGCGTCGGCGGCCTTCTCGCCGACCATGTAGACCGCACACGCGATGAAGAACCCGGGGATGCGCGGGAAGATCGAGGCGTCGACGACCCGCAGGCCGGAGATCCCGTGTACGCGGAACGCCGCATCGAGCACCCCGCCCTGGTCGCGCGGCCCGATGGCGCAGGTGCAGGAGGCGTGATGGCCCCAGGCGTGGTCGCGGACGTACTGCGCGATCTGGGCAGGCGTCCTCACGTCCGGTCCCGGTTCGACCTCGGCGGCGATGACGTTGCGGCGGCGGAGCGGGCCGGCCATGCGCCGGGCGAACTGCACCGCATGGACCATGGCGCCCAGGTCCGCCCCGGCATCGCCGCTACCTTCCTCGAAGTGGTGGAAGTTGATGTCCGGCGGATCGAGGGGATCGGCCGACCGAAGCGTCACCCGGCCGCCGCGATTCTCCGTCCGCGCCTTCAACACGGTCCAGGTGAGATAGTCGTGACCCGCGGCGATCTCCGCCGAATAGCCCGGATAGTAGCCGCGGAAGGGGGCCAGCAGGCCCATGAAGAACAGGTCCCGCGGCCCCGACCGCCGACCCGGCGAGCGCTTGGCCACCGCCACCGCCGCGCCGTTGGTGATGTACATGCCCGAGCCGCCCCGCCATTGCGCGAACAGCGGATCGGAGGCGTCGAACCGCGCCCCGGCCAGGGCTTGCCAGTCCGATGTCAGCCGGTTGACGACGCCGACCTCGTAGCGGTCCTGCAGGTTGCGCCCGACGCCGGGCAGGTCCTGGCGCAGCGCGATGCCGTGGCGCGCCAGTTCGTCCGCGGGGCCGATGCCCGAAAGCATCAGCAGCTGCGGGGTGTTGAACGCGCCGCCCGCCAGGATCACCTCGCGGCGGGCATGGACCCGGCTGGGCGCGCCGACGGCGGGATGCGGACGAGGGCTCGCGCGGTATAGCCGCTCGCCGGAACGATACTCGACGCCCACCGCCCGGTCCGCCCCGTCGAACAGGACCCGGGTGACCAGCGTATGGGTGCGGACCTCCAGTCGACCGCCGCTCGAATGCGCCCGCTCGCGCGCTTCGAGCACCCGTTCCCGCGCCCCCATCCGCCGATGCCCCCGCGTGCTGAGGGGCGTGTACCAGACCCGCGCCTTGCGGCCGGCGATCTGGCGGCGCGCATTGGGGTCGGCGCGGCCGAGCAACAGTCGTGCGACCGCGCCCAGGGCGCGGGGTGCGCGCAGCAGGGCCGCCTGGGCGGAGTCTGCGATCAGGCGCACCATCTGCGGGTCCAGGCAGGCTTCGCGCGGCAGGGCGCGCTCTGTATGGAGCCAACCGTTCCAACCGTGCCCGCTGAAGTCCAGGCCGAGCTTGGCAAGCGCCTTCAGGATCGGCCGATGGCGACAGTCCTCGAGCTTGCGGAAGTACGCCGCCATCCGGCGCGGCGCCCACGACGGGTCGCCGGTGAGGGTCTGGATGCGTTTCCAGTCCTCGTCGTCCGGCCGGACCAGGATCATGGCGTTGTGTGCGGTGCAGCCGCCCAGGGTCGCCGCCCGGGGATAGAGCACGCCCTGCGGCTGGCGCTTCCAGTCGGCGGCTTGCCGGGCGGGATCCGCATAGTGCTCGACGAAGAAGTCCCAGCCGATCGCCGGGTTCTCGGACGCGAAGGGGTGGAAGGCCGGGACGTCGTAGTCGGCCGGCATCCGCTCGCCGCCTTCGCGCGGATCGCCGCCGGCCTCCAGCAGCAGGACGCTGTGGCCGTACTCGGCAAGCCGCGCCGCCACGGTTCCGCCGCCGGCGCCCGAGCCGACCACGATGTAGTCCCACTCGGCCGTCGTCCGCTGATCCATGACGCCTCAGAAAGTCTTCAGGAACGCGATCAGGGCCGTCTTGTCGGCGTCGGTGAGCGGGGTCTCGGTTCCCCAGGACCGTTCGTCGGCGCTCAGGTGCTCCTGCTTGTTGAAGATGGCCGAACCGAACAGGTGGCCGCGGTTGACCACGAAGTCCGGGCATTTGCTGAGCGCCAGCAGCGGCTCGCGGACGTCGGCGAAATGGGTCCGGAGCGCGTCGCCCTGGGTGCCCGGCGGCAGGGTGTGGAGATCCTGCTTCAAGCGGTGAGCCACCGTCAGCAGGCGCCAGACGTTCAGCAGGCCCTCGAAGGGATTGCTGGTCTCGGCCCGCAGCCGGGTGTTGGACAACAGGTTCACCGGCATCCCCTTGGGGATCGGCCCCAGCACCAGCGCCCCCTGCATCGAGGCCGGCATGTTGGGATAGCCGGGGAAGTCGCGCTGCAGTTTCTCGCGCTGGTCGAACTCGTAGACCATGCCGGGATAGAGCCCCTTCAGAAGGCCGCGCACCGGACGCAGGTTGTCGGGCACGAACGCCGGAGCGATGACCAGCCAGCTCACGTCGGTGGTCCGGTCGATGACGCCGTGCACCTTGGCGCCCAGCACGCTGTCGACGGCGCGGCGCTCTGGCCACAGCATCTGTTCGATAGCCGGCTGGAAAACCTTCATCCGGTCCGCGACCCCGACCATCGGGGTGGCTTCGTACGGCTGGCCGTTCGGTGCGCTCTCGACGCGATAGCTGAACGGGCCGACCGAATTGTTCAGCAGGTAGGGCGCCGTGGACCACAGCGAGATCAGCGACGGCGGACGGGTGTAGCCGCGCCCGCCGGCCGGCATCCTGTAGGACCGCAGATCGCCGGTGAACGGGTCGGCGACCGTGATCGTGCCGACCGAGGGCAGCGACTTGTAGCTGTCCGACGAGAAGTCGTTCCAGATGTTGCCGCGCAGCGCATTGGTGGCCAGGGGGCTGCAGGCGTTGGTCCGCAGCAGGGTGACCGGCACCCGGAACTCGGCCGACAGGTAGTTATGGTCGAGGAAGTCCGGCGCACTGACGATCCGGCGCATCTCCGCCTTGAACGCGGGCGTCTGGCTGCGCTTCCAGTAGCTGGAGAAGCAATCCAGATAGCCCGGCCCCACGCAGCGGGCCTTGGTCAGTTCGGCCACCGCGTCGGCCGGCAGCTTGCTGGAATGGCAGCGGGCGCAGGTGTCGGCAAAGGCCTGTTTGCCGCGCGCGAGCGTCGCGGCGTCGGACGTCAGGTAGGCGGCGCCGCCGGGCGCCTGGGCCAGCCGGTCGGGGCGGCCGGCTTTCAGGAAGAAGAGCGCCGTGTTCGGGGTGCCCGCTTCGGTCGCCTGCCAGTAGCTGGAGTTCTTCTCGGCCGTAGAGATCCGGATCGGGCTGATGGATTTGCCGCCCGCCACCGGATTGAAGTGGAGAAACCATTCCTCGGAGAACAGCCCGATGTTCAGGTAGACGCGGTTGAGGGCGCCCAGCGCGCCCACCGAGTCCGATCCGTCCTTCAGCACGCGCGGCGTGAGAACCTCGTCCGGCGCGGCGTAGAGCTTTGTCAGCGGGCCGTCCGAGACATAGCTGTTGAACTGCTTGTTGTTGCGCTCTCCGCCCTTGATCACCTCTCGGCCAAGATACCGCGCACCGCCCGGCAGCGAGTCGGTCGCCGAGATCCCCAGCCGGTCGTCGAGGCTGTAGATGGCGTTCATTGTGCGCGGATTGTTGATCATGTCGGTGGACACCAGCGAGGTGTCCATCGCGCCCGGCCGGTAGGTGTGGACCAGCTGGAACATGTAGTTCTTGACGTCCGCGTCGTGCACGAACAGGCGATCGACCCACATGTACTGGGCGCCCACGGTGGAGTTCAGCTCCGCGAACTTCGGATGTTCGGGATCGGCCGGGGGCGCGATCGGGCTGGGCCCCACGTGGCAGAAGCCGCAGGACATGCCGACGCGGTAGGGGCGGACCAGCTTGGGGTCGTTGTAGTAGCCCGGATCCTCGTAGTAGCGCTTGGGATCCCATTTCTTCGCCGCCGCGTCGTCGAAGGCCGGGTTCGGAAACAGCCGCAGGCCCACCACGCCGGTCGGGTAGCCGTAGTAGGAACCGATCGGCATCGCCGCGGGCGGGCGCTGTCCGTCGGCGAACCGCGTATCCGTCGCGAAGGCCTTGCCCCTGGAGCCGATCTTCACGCCCGGGTAGGCGGACTCGTCGGCGAACGGGTCGGGGCCGCACCCTGCCCCCTCCTGGCGGACGTCCAGATACAGCCCGAACCGCTGCGGGTCGGGCGCCTTGGCCTCGGCGAAGCACGGCTCGTTGACCAGGCCGAGGTTGGCCCAGCGGTTCTCGCGATGGAACGTCTGGTTGGGGTAGGAGGTGACGATCTTCAGCAGGTCGAAGGCGCCGAAGGTCTTCTCGGTCATGGCGTCCCAGAAGCGGTCGTTGCCGCCGCTCCAGACCAGCCACATGTTGCGTCCCTGGACCTGGCGCTCGTTCAGTTGGACGCCGTTGTCCATGTCGCGGAAATAATCGACCCCGGCGTGAGGGAAGGACGCGGCTTCCCGCCCTACGGTCTTGGCCTCGTCCAGCACCTCGCCCGACCTGGGTCCCCGCTGGCACGCGGCGAGGGCGAGCAGGGAACCTGCCAGGGCCGCGCAGACTTTCCATCGACGCAACAGCATCCAGCCCTCCCACACGAACAACTTGCAGGCGCACAACTGAGGCGAGCGTAGCAGATCAGCCTACACCGTGAAGGGGAAAACCGGTCGATCCGTGGCAGTTCGGTCGCCGGAGGAAGCGAAGCTCCGCATCGATCGCTTGGTCGAGCCCCGCGGCCGGCGGCGCCGTCCCCTGGAGGCGTCCGAAGACGGT
>DASVNS010000087.1:0-3628 GCA_036383735.1 Phenylobacterium sp.
CCATGCCGCATAGTCCTGGCTGTGCTGGGCGCCCACCCGGGACGCCGCGCCGTTCGGGCCGCGGAACACGATCGACGCCTTGATCTGGCCGCCTGACATATACAGCGTCTTCGCGGCCGAATTGATAATATGATCAATGGCTTGCATGGCGAAATTGAAGGTCATGAACTCGACGATGGGCTTCAGCCCGGCCATCGCGGCGCCCACGCCCAGGCCGGCAAAGCCGTACTCGGTAATCGGCGTGTCGATGACGCGCTTGGGACCGAACTCGTCCAGCAGGCCGCGGCTGACCTTGTAGGCGCCTTGGTACTGCGCGACCTCCTCGCCCATCAGGAAAACATCGCCGTCGCGACGCATCTCCTCGGCCATCGCGTCGCGCAGCGCGTCGCGGACCGTCGTCTTCACAAGGGTCACGCCCTCGGGCGCCTCGGGATCCCTCAGAGCCACCTTGGGCGCGACCGGCACGGCGCCCTCGCCTTCCAACGTAGGCTTCGCCGTTTCCGGCAGCTGCTTTTCCGGATCGCCGGCCGAGGCCTCGGTGACGGGCGCGGGCTTTTCCACCGGCGTGGGAGCGGTGGGCTGCGACGCGGCCCCTTCGCCGTTCAGCCGCGCGATCGGGGTGTTGACCTTCACCTCCTCGGAGCCTTCCGGCACAAGGATTTCGGAGATCACGCCTTCATCGACCGCCTCGACCTCCATGGTCGCCTTGTCGGTCTCGATCTCGGCGATCACGTCGCCGGACCGCACGTTGTCGCCGATCTTCACGTGCCACTTGGCGAGCGTGCCCTCTTCCATGGTGGGCGAGAGCGCCGGCATCAGGATGTCGGTCACGCGGGCTGCTCCACGGGGGCTTCGGTGTAGACGTCGGTGTAGAGTTCGGCCGGGTCCGGTTCGGGGCTGGTGCGGGCGAATTCAGCCGCGTCGGCCACGATCTTCTTAACTTCGGCGTCGATGGCTTTCAGTGCGGCCTCGTCGGCCCAGCCGTTCGTCTCCAGCAGTTCCTCGACATGGTCTATGGGATCGCGGGTCTTGCGAACCTCGTCCACCTCCTCGCGCGTGCGGTACTTCGCCGGGTCGCTCATCGAGTGGCCACGGTAGCGGTAGGTCTTCATTTCCAGGATGTAGGGCCCCTTGCCCGTCCGGGCGTGCTCGGCGGCCTTCTCGGTGGCCGCCTTCACGGCCAGCACGTCCATCCCGTCGACTTCCTCGCCCGGGATGTTGAACGACACGCCGCGCTTGTGCAGGCGCGTTTCCGACGACGAGCGCTGGATCGCCGTGCCCATGGCGTACTGGTTGTTCTCGATCACATAGACGACCGGCAGCTTCCACAGCTCGGCCATGTTGAAGCTCTCGTAGACTTGGCCCTGGTTGGCCGCGCCGTCGCCGAAGAACGCAAAGCTGACCCTGCCGTCGCCCCGGTAGCTGTTGGCGAGCGCCAGGCCCGTGCCCAGCGGCACCTGGGCGCCGACGATCCCGTGGCCGCCGTAGAACTGCGCCTCGGTGGAGAACATGTGCATCGAGCCGCCCTTGCCCTTGGACGAGCCGCCGATGCGCCCGGTGAGCTCGGCCATGACCTCCTTGGGGTCCATGCCGCTGGTCAGCATGTGGCCATGGTCGCGATAGCCGGTGATGATCTCGTCGCCCGGCCGCTTCGCCGCTTCCACGCCGACGGCGATCGCTTCCTGGCCGATGTAGAGGTGGCAGAAGCCTCCGATCAGGCCCATGCCGTAGAGCTGCCCGGCCCGCTCTTCGAAACGTCGGATCAGCAGCATCTGCCGGTAGTATCCGAGTAGCTGTTCCTTGCCGGCCACGGCGACGCCCTTGGCGTGCCCCTTGGCCGCGCCGTTGGTGTTCCTCCGACCGGTCGAACCGGCCTCACCGCGCGCCATGCGTCACTCCGTGATCTTCTTGCTGGCTCCCTGGACCGCTGAACCGGTCTAAGGTTTCAAGCGGATCACATAGTCCCTCGGGTCCGCGAAGCCTAGCAGGGAGCGGGCCCTTTCCTCGAGCAAGTCTGCGGAAAGGCTGGTGTCGCGCAGGAGTTGGGCGCGAACCTCCAGATCGTGGCGCTGAACGGTCAACATCGCCAGTTCCTGGGTCTTGGCGGTCAGCGTCGCATCGCGTTGGTCGGACCGCAGCAGCCCGGCCTCGCCCGTGAAGGCGTGCACGCCGAAATAGAAGATCAGCAGCGCCAGGGCCGCCGTGGACAGGTAGGAGCGAAAACGAGCGAGCACGGTGATTCTCATCGAACGTTCCGCCCTTTTCGCGCCTTTTCCCTTAATGCGTCGCTAACCTTGGTTACAGGTTCCGGAGCGCGCCCTTGCCGGCATAGACCGCCTGGTCGCCCAGTTCCTCTTCGATGCGCAGGAGCTGGTTGTACTTGGCGGTCCGGTCCGAGCGGGCCAGCGAACCTGTCTTGATCTGACCGCAGTTGGTGGCCACGGCCAGGTCGGCGATGGTGGAGTCCTCGGTCTCGCCCGAGCGGTGGCTCATGACGGCGGTGTAGCTGTTGCGGTGCGCCAGATCGACCGCGTCCAGGGTCTCGGACAGGGTGCCGATCTGATTGACCTTCACCAGGATCGAGTTGGCCAGGCCCTTGCCGATACCCATGCCCAGGCGTTCGGGATTGGTGACGAACAGGTCGTCGCCCACCAGCTGGATCTTGCCGCCCAGCTTGTCGGTCAGCAGCTTCCAACCGTCGAAGTCGTCCTCGGCGCAGCCGTCCTCGATGGTCACGATGGGGAACTTGGCGACCAGGCCGGCCAGGTATTCAACCATGCCCGCGGGATCGACGGTCTTGCCCTCGCCGTCCATGACGTACTTGCCGCCCTTGAAAAACTCGGTCGAGGCCACGTCGAGGCCCAGGTGGAAGTCGTGGGCGGCCTTGTAGCCCGCGCTCTCGCCGGCCTTGACGATGAACTCCAGGGCCGCTTCCGCCGAGCCGATGTTGGGGGCGAAGCCGCCCTCGTCGCCGACGTTCGTGTTGTGGCCGGCCGCCTTCAACTGGGCCTTCAGGGCGTGGAAGATCTCGGCGCCCATGCGCAGCCCCTCGGCGAAGGTCTCGGCGCCGGTCGGCAGGATCATGAACTCCTGGATGTCGATCGGATTGTCGGCATGAGCGCCGCCGTTGATGATGTTCATCATCGGCACCGGCAGCACGCGCGCCGAAATCCCGCCGACGTACTTGTAGAGCGGCAGGGCCGCCGAGCTGGCCGCGGCCTTGGCCGTGGCCAGGCTGACGCCCAGGATGGCGTTCGCGCCGAGGCGGGCCTTGTTCTTCGTGCCGTCCAGCTCGATCAGCAGCTTGTCGATCCGGCGCTGGTCCTCGGCGTCCGAGCCCGACAGCGCGTCGTAGATCTCGCCGTTCACCGCCTCGAGGGCCTTGAGCACACCCTTGCCGCCATAGCGGCCCTTATCGCCGTCCCGCTTCTCCACGGCCTCGTGGGCGCCGGTGGAGGCGCCGGAGGGGACCGCCGCGCGGCCCATCGAGCCGTCTTCGAGGATCACATCCACCTCGACCGTCGGGTTCCCCCGGCTGTCCAGGATCTCGCGGGCGGTGATGTCGACGATCTCGGTCATGGGGTCCTCTGGCGGGGTCTCGGAGCGCGCTGGTGCTTAGCCAGCTTCT